>NZ_JBHUMD010000027.1:0-116155 GCF_042684765.1 Flavobacterium suzhouense
TCGGGGATAAACCGGTCCCCTTTAAATCCTGATTTTTCATAATATTGACATTTATTAGTCAACTTTTTTCAGGACGAGACAACGCATAAAAAAATCCCGCATTTGCGGGATTTTTTTTATGGCGTTTTAATTTCTACTTCAGCTTTTTTTTTGGAAATGGTTACGTTGTTTGTCGCCTCGCCATTTTTATTCTTTACACTGAATCCGTCATTACTCACACTAACTGAGGTTCCGTCCGGATTTTCTTCAGTCTTCTGAACAGTCACATTTGTAGTTGTGGTTGTTTGTGTCTGAGGTTCCGGAGTAGCTGGTGGAGCAGGATCTTCAACAGGTGGCGGTGTAACCGGTGGAACTGGTTCTTCTTTCTTTTTGCAGGATGCCATAAGGAGTATGGCAAGACCTGACATAAGAATTAATTTTTTCATGATCTTAAGTGTTACCTGGTTTATTTGTTAAAATTACAGTTTTTGAAAATAGATAAATCTATAAATAACTTAATTTTAAGATATTAACCCTATTCGTTTTGAATGCTCTATAGCTTCTTTGCTTTCCTTGAAATAACAGACAGCAACACCCATAGATTCCATATTTTTAACGGCTCTAACTGCTTTTTCTTTTTTAGCTGATCCTGTTTGGCGTATGTAAACAGCCTTGACGGTTAAAGGGAATATTTTGCATACATCTTCATATAAAAATGGATCGTGCTGAGAGTCGTCACCCAAAAGGGTGTATTGCAGGTGAGGGTAAAATTCGAGGATGTGCTTTATCTTGCCAAACTTATGCCCGTGATTTCCGCGCCCTGTGACAAAAAAATCCATAAGGCTGGTTTTAATGTCTTTTAAAAGCATTACGGCTCTTGGCAGGTCATGTTTTTCGGTAAACTTTACAATAAACCTATAAAGATTCCATTCACTGCTCGATACATAGAAGAAGGCATTTTGCTCATCTTTGTTATTTCTGCCTGCTGTACTCAAGGCCTGGTAATGTGGTACGACATCCTGAAAAATCTTACGGTCATTTACATTTCTGAATAGTAATATGTATATTTTTTTGAGTACGTTACGGGTATGGGAAACAAGAAAAGTATCGTCAATATCAGATATAAAACCTAAGTTGCCTTCGTGAGGTCTTATAAAGCTACCTTTTTCGATAATTTCTTTTCCTTCATGAAATGTGCTCACTTGGTAGTCCATCCATCCATGTCCTGCTCTCTCTTTTTCTTTTAGAGGGATGCAGAATTTAAAATAACCGTCGTCTAAAGCTTTGGTATGTATTTTGATTCCGTTATGTTCCAGATAAACATCAGCATTAGGTATGGTTTTTATGCGAAATACCTGTAGTACTGATTTTGCATTTTTAAAACGTTTCTTTTCAAATTCATAATTTCCCGGTGCCGATGTTCTTACAACATGACCAAAAACAATTAGTTCTTCTTCGTTGGCATAACCTCGGTATAGTTTTAGTATGGGCTTCATTAAAATTTATAAATTTGATAAGAGTTTCACTATTTCAATTTATCTAAATTTAGTAAAAAAACTAAGATGGCTTCCTTAAAGAAATGTTTAATGGTTGTTAATCCTATTTCAGGAGGCAACGATAAAACCGAATTAATAGATACAGCAACTCACTATTTAAAGGAAAGAGGTGTTGAGCTGGTTATGTTTGAAACTACCGGTAATGATGATGAAAAGGCAATCCATCAGCTATATGAAGAACATAAACCGGAACGTATATTAGTGGCCGGTGGTGACGGAACCATAAAGATAGTTGCTGAAGCCGTAGAAAAACATGATGTTGTGATTGGTGTATTGCCTGCCGGATCGGCCAATGGTCTGTCTGTAGATCTTAAGCTTTCCGTAGATATAAAAGAGAATCTTGATATCGCTTTTGGTGATTCTGTTATGGAAATGGATATGGTTTCCATTAATGGAAAAAAGAGCCTGCATTTGAGCGATATTGGAGCCAATGCAGAACTTATACGTAATTATGAAAATAGTTCTTTAAGAGGGAAATTAGGCTATGGCTTGCAGGCGCTTAATACGCTAACCGAACTTGATGATCCTTTTGAAGTTACGATTCATGCAAATGGTGTGACTCTGACTACTGAGGCACGAATGGTGGTAATAGCTAACACGCAAAAGTATGGGACAGGCGTAACCATTAATCCCGTAGGTATTATGGATGACGGTAAATTTGAGATTGTTATTCTCAAGAGCCTTAATATATTTCTGATAGGAAAAATACTTACCGGTAATATGCCGGTTGATGCTGATGAGGATGTTGAAATTATTTCTACTGATAATGCCCTTATCACGACCAACAGGGCAGTTAGTTTTCAGATTGATGGCGAGTATTGCGGAGAAGAGGAGCGTCTGGAGATAGAAGTGTTACACCGTCAGATGCGTGTTGCTGTTCCCTGATTATTTAAAAGGGTTTCGCTCTTTCCAGGTTATTTTTGGGTCAAAATAAGGGAATAGCCTCGGCATGAAAAGATTAATGATAGGATTGGTGTGTTTGATAATGCCAAACACCTGCTCTGCTCTTGCACCGACAGAGCTTTTTATTTCCATTGCTGATCTGGCGAATATTACATGTTTGAATTGCTTTTTTATGGCATAACTAACCATGTCGTAAAGCATATTCAGGTACAGCATTTTTTCTTTTTGAACTTTGTCGTCATAACCTAAAAAATAGGTGTCCATATCGCAGCCGTTTCTGATAAGTGTACTAAAGCCAACAAGCTCATTATTGATGAAATAGCCGTAAAATAAGAAGTTGTCCTTTAGTTGCTGTTTGAAAATTGTAAAATGATCTTCGGGTAGATGAAAGGTATTAAAGGATGCATTCCGGGCAACAGTCATGTACAGATCATGAATTCTTTGTTCCTGTTCTTTTATATCCTGCGCAGTAAGTTTTCTTTTTTCAATTCCCTCTGCTTTCTTTCGGGCACGGTTATATTGTGTGCGGTATTTGGTGTTTAAATCAGATAGATAATCATCAATAGACAGCCACTCCGGTTTGATGTCAAATATCATGTTAGGCTGTGTGCAAAACTGATAATATCCTTTAAATCCGGCAGTTTTAAAGTCAGGTAATTCATGAGCGTTAAAATCTTTTACCGCAAGCATATTTAGTCGTATCCTTTTCTTTTTATAGATATGGATTAATTCTTTTATGGTTTTTCGAAGTAATTTTAAAGCCTCTGATGTGGCTATTTCGTCGGTGAGTAAAAAAGCATTTTGTCCCGTAAGCATATTATTGCCTACTACAAGCGTATGGGATGTGAACAGACCAAAAACATAATCTTTAAAGCAAAAGCTTTTTTTATCTTCTACAAATGTATTTACCTTACTGAGGTCGATATGCTGAGCTAATGCAATACCACAAAGTTTATCATTCCTAAAAAGTCCTATAAAATGGCAATCCATGTTTTCAGGAGCTGCTTTTTCAAGAATGGACATATAGGCAACAGAAAGAAATATGTTGTTTTTGGAAATAGTATCCCAGTCTTCGGGAAGTGAAGCCGAAGTTGAATATATACGAAATGATAAGTCTGGTTTCAATGAGATAATGTTGGTACTGCTTTACAAGCTTACAGCAAATATAGAGATGACGAGCGGTATCTTGTTTTGTTACAAGTCCTGCTTACTTTGTTCTGAAGTCCGGTCACTAGGGGTGTAAAACAACAAATCTCCCGAAGGAGATTCATTGTATATTATTTAGTTTTCCCATGCACAGATGATACCACCCATTATGGTAAGGCAAACAATAAAATAGCCACCGTTAATAAGGATATATTTCCAGCTCTTTCTTTCAAAAAGTGCATTGATGCCTACTATAGGTAAAGCAAAGAAAAGCCCGGTCATGAATCCGTGAAGTGCACCATGTTTGAAGGTTCTGTAAGCCGTGCCATAGTCAACCATGAAAGCATGGTACGATGGTTTGATATCAGCTGCGGCAGGCCCCCCAACCATTCCTGATGCTCCAAACTGGTGGATAACGAGAAATTCAAGAATAAAGGCGATCATAAATGAAAACAGGATAGTAAGGCCAAAAATTTTAAACATGTTAGCGCCTTTTGCTTTCTCTTCAGTCATTCCGGTTTCATTCATCCAGATTGTTCCGAATACTTTTGGGTTATACCAGATGAAACCAACAGGTAATGTTGCTAATGCGGCTACAAGAATAGCCAGAAAATTGATTTGCATAATTGTTTTGTTTTAGTGTTTGGTATAACAAATTTATGTTTTTTTGTGAACGGATATCTAAAAATTGAATAATTACTTTTTTCAGCCTAAGAATTTTATGAAATTCCAAAAATGTCTGTTTTTCAGGTAGTTATTATCTGATTCATTACTGTATGCCTCTTTTTCAAAACAAATATTACGGTAAGCTTCTTTTTTGTCCTTACAACTGATCAGGCGTATTATATATTCGCATACATACCAGATGTAAAAGGGAATTATAAGCATTTCTGCCTGTTGGCGCAGGTGAATACGTTCGTGATTGATAAGCCTGTGATTTTCTTTCATCCTTTTATCGTGTAAAATGATAAATGGAAATAAAGCCATGCCGGCATATCCTTTCGGGATTAAATATTTAGATGTGATTAGTATCATTAAATGTAAAGTTCATAAATTTGCGCGTATGACAGGGCAAAATTCTGAAAATAAATTAACCGAAGGCGAAGATTATTATCTTTCACCCGAGGGGTACAAAGTGTTTACCGAAAGGTTTCATTTAAAGCGCGGTTACTGCTGTAAAAGCGGATGCCGCCATTGCCCATACGGTTACGATAAGAAAACAGGAACATTTAAAAAGTAAGCAGTGGTCAGTGATCAGTTGGCATCTATGCAAAACTGAACACTGGAAACTGAACACTGAACACTATAAAATATGACATTTCAGGAACAAATTCAGGAAGGAATACCTTCGGTTTTACCGGCTGTTAAGCCCTATGAAACGGACATCAATCATGCTCCGAAACGTAAAGAGATTCTAACTGCAGAGGAAAAAAAACTGGCACTTCGCAATGCGCTTCGTTATTTTGAGCCGAAACATCATGCAGAATTGATTAAAGAATTTACGGAAGAGCTTGAAAAATACGGACGTATTTATATGTACCGTCTTCGCCCTGATTATAAAATGTATGCCAGGCCTATTGATGAGTATCCGGGAAAATCAACCCAGGCAAAAGCTATTATGCTGATGATACAGAATAATCTGGATTATGCCGTGGCACAGCACCCGCACGAACTTATTACCTATGGTGGTAACGGGGCTGTATTCTCAAACTGGGCTCAGTACAGGCTTACCATGAAATACCTGAGCGAAATGACAGATGAGCAAACGCTGGTTATGTATTCAGGCCACCCAATGGGGTTGTTTCCTTCGCATAAGGAAGCGCCAAGGGTAGTGGTAACTAATGGTATGATGATTCCTAACTATTCTAAACCGGATGATTGGGAGAAATTCAATGCTCTTGGTGTTACCCAATACGGCCAGATGACTGCGGGTAGCTATATGTACATAGGTCCTCAGGGAATTGTGCATGGTACAACCATCACAGTTCTTAATGGTGGTAGAAAAATATCTAAGAACGGAGAAGGCCTTGAGGGTAAAGTGTTTGTTACTTCAGGTCTTGGAGGAATGAGTGGTGCTCAGCCTAAAGCAGGTAATATTGCCGGTTGCATTACTATTTGTGCCGAGGTAAATCCTAAAGCGGTACATACACGTCATTCTCAGGGATGGGTGGATGAAGTGATAACCGACGTTGACGCACTTATAAAGAGAGTTGAATTGGCAAAAGCCAATAAAGAAGTGGTTTCCATAGCTTACCAAGGTAATGTGGTAGAAGTATGGGAAGCATTTGATAAGCATAATATTTACATAGACTTGGGTAGTGACCAGACATCGCTGCACAATCCGTGGGCGGGAGGTTATTATCCTGTTGGTCTTTCGTTAGAAGAGTCAAATGCTATGATGGCCGAAAATCCTGAGCTGTTCAAAGAAAAAGTACAGGAGTCATTACGTCGTCAGGCTGCTGCTATCAATAAACATACGGCAAAAGGAACGTATTTCTTTGACTACGGAAATGCTTTCCTTCTTGAGGCATCGCGTGCCGGAGCAGATATTATGGCAGCTAATGGTATCGACTTTAAATACCCAAGTTATGTTCAGGATATTATGGGACCAATGTGTTTTGATTACGGATTCGGGCCATTCCGTTGGGTATGTGCTTCAGGTAAACCGGAGGATTTAGCCAAAACGGACGCTATTGCTGCTTCTGTATTGGAAGAAATGGCTAAAACGGCTCCGGACGAAATCAAACAGCAAATGCAGGACAACATTAAATGGATACACGGTGCGCAGGAGAATAAACTTGTGGTTGGTTCTCAGGCACGTATATTATATGCCGATGCGCAGGGTAGGATAAACATTGCCGAAGCATTCAATAAAGCCATTGCTAAAGGTGAAATAGGCCCTGTAGTTTTAGGTCGCGATCATCATGATGTATCGGGTACAGATTCTCCGTACCGTGAAACATCTAATATTTATGACGGTTCACGCTTTACAGCCGATATGGCCATCCATAACGTTATTGGAGACAGTTTCCGCGGGGCAACCTGGGTGAGCATTCACAATGGTGGTGGTGTAGGCTGGGGAGAGGTTATAAATGGCGGATTTGGTATGGTTCTTGATGGTTCTCCGGAGGCGTCAAGACGTTTAGAATCAATGCTTTTCTGGGATGTAAATAACGGGATCGCACGCCGAAGCTGGGCAAGAAATGAAGAAGCTGTTTTTGCTATAAAAAGAGCTATGGAAGTTCAGCCGCTGCTAAAGGTAACATTGCCAAATATAGTTGACGACGCTTTACTGGGCTAGATAATGGCGAAAGTTAATTATCGGCGCATTGTTTTTAATTGCTATGAACCATTAACTTTTAAAATTATGAAGACTGTAAAATTGCTCTCGTTACTGTTTATAACGGCCATTGCGGCTTCGTGCAGTTCTATATCGGTAAATTCTGATTATGATGATGCTACTGATTTTACACAGTATAAGACCTATGGCTTTTTAGATAAGGCTATAGAAAAGGCTGAAATATCCGATCTTGACAAAAAGAGGATAATAAATGCCATTGATGCCGAGTTCCAGAAGAAAGGATTTACAAAAAGTGATAATCCTGCCGTACTGGTTAACTTTTTTACCAAAGCAAACAAAGAGGTTAACGTAAACCAATGGGGTTACGGAGCCGGCTTTGGCTGGGGTTGGGGTTATGGCTGGGGCTGGGGAGGCCCCGGATACTGGGGAGGAAACTATACCACAGTAACGGAGTCTACCGAAGGAACACTTTTTATTGATCTGGTCGACACTAATAAGAAAGAACTGATTTGGCAGGGTGTAGGTACAGGAGTGCTGACCCTTGACCGTGAAAAGAAACAGGCAAGAATCAATGAGTTTGTTGCCGAGATCATGAAGCAATATCCTCCGCAGAAGAAAACGAAATAAGACAATAGAATCCGGGTTTTTAGCCCGGATTTTTTATTTATGAAATTTTTAAGAAAATATATAATAAAACATTGTTAAAGCACGTTATGTATTTACTGTTTTAATCAATTGTTATTTCAATTATTACTTTGTTTCTGTTTGCCACGGCTTCTGCCGTGGCTTTGCTTTTTAAATTCTGACTAATTTTTAACATCACTTTGAAAATTAGAGTAATTAAAATATATATTTTACGATTTAATAATGTTAAGTGAGAAATTCGTAATTTTACCCTGTAAATATTGTTCAGCACATTATGAATGCACCTATTGAAACAAACCCGCTTATAGACAGGCTTCCAAAACATCTGAAGCAGTTTATTAAACCTCAGGATTATAATGATTATACGCCTATAAATCAGGCTGTATGGCGCTATGTTATGCGTAAGAATGTAGATTACCTTAGTAAGGTAGCGCATAGTTCATATCTTGAAGGGCTTAAAAAGACGGGTATCGAAATTGATAATATCCCAAGTATGTATGGCATGAACAGGATATTGCAGGAGATAGGCTGGGCTGCAGTGGCAGTTGATGGCTTTATTCCGCCGAATGCATTCATGGAATTTCAGGCATACAACGTACTTGTAATTGCTTCGGATATCAGACAGCTGGAACATATAGAATATACTCCCGCTCCGGATATCATTCACGAAGGGGCAGGACATGCACCTATTATTGCGAATCCTGAATATGCTGAATATTTAAGACGTTTTGGAGAGATAGGTTGTAAAGCAATCTCTTCGGCTCATGATTATGAGATATATGAAGCTATCCGTTTGCTGTCAATCTTAAAAGAAGCTGAAGGTACACCACAGGAGGAAATCGATGCTATTGAAAAAAAGGTAGACGAATTGCAGAATGCAGTTGTTGAACCTTCAGAGATGGCACTTATTCGTAACCTGCACTGGTGGACTGTTGAATACGGACTTATAGGAACTGTTGAAGATCCTAAGATATATGGAGCAGGATTGCTTTCATCCATTGGTGAGAGTGCATGGTGTATGACCGATAATGTAAAAAAAGTACCCTACACAATAGAGGCAGCTTATCAGGGATTTGATATTACCAAACCACAGCCACAGCTTTATGTAACACCGGATTTTGCTTACCTGAGCCTTGTACTGGAAGAGTTTGCCAATAAAATGGCACTGCGTACGGGAGGTCTTAGCGGCGTACAGAAACTGATAAAATCAAAAGCACTGGGTACAATTGAACTTAGTACCGGAATTCAGATTTCAGGTGTATTTACAAACGTAATCGAAAACGAAGGTAAACCTGTTTATATACAGTCAACCGGTAAAACGGCATTATCATATAGAGAGAAAGAGCTTGTAGGTCATGGTACATCATACCATGCTGAAGGTTTTGGTAGCCCGGTAGGGAAACTGAAAGGTATCAATCTTTCGGTGGAAGATATGAGTCCGCGCGACTTGATGGCATACGATATTTATGAAGGCAAACGAGTTACTCTTGAATTTGAGGGTGATATTACTGTAAGTGGGGAAATCATCACTGGTACAAGGAATATTCAGGGCAAGATCATTATCATCAGCTTTAAAGACTGTACGGTTACTCATGGGGATACAGTGCTGTTCCAGCCTGAATGGGGTATCTATGATATGGCGGTAGGTAAAAAAGTGGTTTCTGCATTTTCAGGCCCTGCCGATGTAAACAGTTTTGATTTGGTAACGCACGTTCCATCAAGCAAAACCATTAAAGCTAAAAAATCTGCTGAACGAGAAGACCTTGAAGGTTTATACCTGAGCATTAGAAACATTCGCGAAGGAAAAGACTCAAATGGAAACTTTGGCAACATTTTTGCTTCTTTAAAAGAAAGACATGGAAACGATTGGTTGCTTTCGGTAGAAATTGCCGAGTTGGCCCATAAAAATAATAATCAGGAATTATTGCAGGATATAATGCTGCACCTGGATGCTGTTAAGAAGAAACGCCCTGAAGTGGCACATCTTATTGATGGCGGATTAGAACTTATATTTGAAAAAGAGAAAGTTTCTTAATTATCTAAAGAGCGCGAAAGCGCTCTTTTTTTATAATAATACATCTATAGTCTGCTCGTTTACTGCTTCACCATTATACTGTAGTTTCCATCCCATAGTATTGGTTAGGATAAGTATTTTAGAAAGCTCACTTATCAACCTGTTTTGCGCATTGGATTTTAATGTAGACTTCTCAATCTTCTTTCGCAGGCTTTCTTTTACCTGTTTATTGATCTTATTATAATCTTCGTGAGAGAATTCATTGAAGGTGCTTTCCTGAATGTCGTAAAACTTCAGATCGGGGCTGATCTTTATTTCTTCTTTCGGGATGTTTTTAATGGTAATGGTTTTGTTAGCTTCATTAATATCATATTCAATCTTGCTAAGATCATAACTTACGGTTACATCTGCATTGACTACAACCAAAGCTTTCTTTTCAAATGGAATTAAGAAGTATTTCTGCTGGTCTTTGAAAGTTAATACCTCTGAGTAATGTCCTTCGGTAACCACCAGCTTTCTTACATTGCGGAGTTGTTCCTGTATAAGAGCAGTTTCTTCTATCTCAGATGCATTATCCTTTTTAAATTCACAATATTTAAAGGCCAGAAATATCAGTATAACTGCAAGAATACCAGCGAGTATTTTACGAACCATTTTTTATTTTAAAGATAAGGAGAAATGTAACGTTTCTATGTTAGGATTGACTTAAAAAGACTGAAGATAATTTTAAAATGTAATATGCGAATGTTGTTTTTGTAATGTTTTTATCTTCTCATCCAGTTTTTGCAAAAATGCCTGATGCTGTTCCGTTTCCGGATTAAAAGGGCGGTGCGATAAACCTTTTTGAATGTTGTCTGCCAATTTCATGGTTTGTTGCGCTTCAGAGGCGATATAAGCCTCTGTGAAGCGTTCCCAGATATAATCTACGGCAATTGCCGATGGATGTATCATGTCTTTGGCATAGAAGCGATAATCGCGTAGCTCGTCCATCATTATTTCGTAAGACGGGAAGTAGTTTATCGTTTGCTGTTTGTTGTTTATCGTTTGATGAAGTGCAGAAATCAGGTTTGCTTTGCTCCACTGGTTTTCGGTAAAGCCGTCTTTAATGTGGCGTACCGGGGAAACAGTAAATATGAAATTCAATTTAGGGTTAACTTCTGTTGCCCTTGCAATGATACTTTCGAGGCTTTGTCTGATAGTTTCCGGAGAGAGCAATTCTTTAGTAAATTCTTTTTGCGGAACCTTATGGCAATTCGCAACGAGATTACCTGATGTATTATTACGGTATACCCATGCAGTGCCTAATGTTATGATCAGGTGTGTAGCTTCTTTTAATTCGGAGTAAGCCAAAGAGCAGGCTTGGTTAAGATTATTTAGTAATACTTCTTTATCGGGATGGCTTAGGTCAGAATGTGCATCAAAGCAATGCCAGAGATCATTAAGCTGAAAGATATCGGATTCAGTAAATTGCTTTTGCTGTAGCGCATAACCGATGAATTTTTCCAGAGCTAATGGATGAAACAATATCCCGAATGGATTTGTTGTATTCCTATATTTAAAGTAATCGAATTTCTGCCCAATATTAACGGCAAAGCACGAGCCCAAAGAGACTATTTTAGAATTGTAATCAATAGGGTGATTGCTTTTTACGATAGGTATAGGCGTACTGAATTGCATTACTTTAATTTTGAATGTAAACTTAAAAAAGAAAACCCAAACACTTAGTGTTTGGGTTTAATTATATAACCTTAGTAAGGATTATTCGTAGAAGTATTCTAAATAATATGTCTTGTATACCCCATTAGTTAAAATTTTTTGAGTTGATGTAATAGGGTAATTACTAAGGGCGTAAGTATATGTAAATATGTAATCACTTGTGTCATTCTTTTTGTAACCAAATAATAAATTGTTTTTAGATGAAGATTCAGGTTTCATGAATTCATTATATCCAGTTACATTTTTCATAGGATTTTTTTTATTATCAAATACGTTTGAATATGATCCTAAGTCGCCATCAAATTGGATAAGACTTTCTTCGCTTTGAGTGATAGTATATGTGCTGTCAAATGTCGTTTGAGATTCTAAGTCACCTATATATATGGTCATTGTTATAGTCCCATTCTCATTATAAGTATAAAGGGTTTTTGAGCCGCTTTCATAATTTAATTCTGTCTGGCTGATTAGATGAATTTGAGAAACTTTTCTATTATTGTTATCGTATTCTATATTATTTTGAATAGTTAATGTTCCTTCTGTAGTAATACTTTTGGTGATTAGATCTCCCGTATAAGTGTAAATAGTATTTCTGCCATTTGATCCATTTATACTTATGATTTTATTGTCATTATAAGTGTAATTATATGTAATTGTTGCTTCTCCTTCAGTAATATACGTTGTTTTTTTTAAAAGGGTATTGTCTTGAGGTGTTGTAACATTTGTGTTATCATCACTTGAACATGAAGTGAAAATAAATAAAGCAGTGGCAGCCAGAGCAAAAACTTTTCTCATTGTGTAATAAATAATTGGTTAAAATTGGTTGTAAATGTAGTAATTATAAAATGCCTGTCAAGGTTGGGTTTAAAAATACGTAATACCATTAAATAAGAAAAACCCAAACACTATGTGTTTGGGTTCTTAATTATATAACTTTAGAAAGGATTATTCGTAGGTGTATACAGTAGTACTTGTGTAACCACCGTTTACTTGTGTTTCTGTCTGCGTTAATGGATAATTAGCTGCATTGTAGGTGTATACAGTTGTGCTTTCCACAACAGAAGCACCTCCATTATACGAATAGGATTGTGATACTACATTTTCATTATAGAATTTTGTAGTTCCCATAGTATTGGCAAAAGCAATTTTGTCCATACCGGTGATGCCTTTTAGCGGATTGTTTTTTCCATCAAACGTATAGGTATAAACTTCGGTGTCCTCCCCAGTGCCATAAACTGTAGTAAGAGTGGTTTCAGTAATAGTTCCTGTTGCATCCTGAGTGAAACTATCCGGGTTGTCAATATTATCGCTGTAATATTCAGTGAATGATATTGTTCCGTTAGAATTATGTACGTATGTAGTTTTGTATACATCGTCTCCAAATTCGTCATCATAAGCGAATTCAGTATATGTTACCAGTTGGTTTTGAGAATTGTATTCGTAAGTATCTTTGTAGATCAATTGATTGTCGGCATCATATGATTTCCATTCGGTTATAAGATCTCCTGTATAAGTAATCACGCTTTTTTCACCATCATTGCTGTTTATCTCGATTAGTTTGTTGCCGTCATAAGTAAGGGTGCTAACAAAGTCGCCGTCAGAATCTGTTTCTGTAACTTTTATTAGTTTGTTCCCTGTCTGAGTGCTGTTAGAATCATCATCAGTACATGACACCATAAATAAGGCAATAGCTGCCATTGCAAGAATTTTTTTCATTTTTTAAGATTTGGTTTTTAATAATTGGTATGTGAATTTAATGTTCTAAATAAAAGAGCCGTAATATTCAACGTGTATTTAACACATAAAGTATTACGGCTATTAAATTAATTTTATTGGTTCTTATTTTATAAAACCTTCGGCAGCTGTTAAAGCTTCGGCTATTCCGGCAACATTCTTACCACCTGCGGTTGCAAAGAACGGCTGTCCGCCTCCGCCTCCCTGGATGAACTTACCCAGTTCGCGTACTACCTGTCCGGCATTAAGGCTTTTTTCAGCTACAAGCTCTTTAGAGATGTAGCAGGTAAGCATTGGTTTTCCTTCTTCGGCAGTTGCCAATACAAGGAAAAGGTTAGTGCCTAATGTTCCAAGTTCGTATGCAAGATCTTTAGCCCCGGTAGGGTCAAGATCAACCTGTTTTGCAAGGAACTGAACTCCGTTTATCTCTTTAAGCTCAGTAGCAAGTTCGCCTTTAAGGTTTTTAGCCTTATCGCGAAGCAATGCCTCAAGCTGTTTTTTAAGTTTTGTGTTTTCTTCCTGAAGTGATACCACAGCTTTTAACGTGTCCTGAGGATTCTTAAGAGCAACATTGATGTCTTCAAGATCTTTTTCCTGAGTAGCAAAATAGGCTTTTACCGCTTCGTTTGTTATAGCTTCGATCCTGCGTATACCGGCAGCAACAGCGCTTTCACTTACTATTTTAAAGTACCATATATCGGCAGTGTTCCTAACGTGGATACCACCACAAAGCTCCATGCTTTCGCCAAATTTGATGGCACGTACATTATCACCATACTTCTCACCGAATAATGCCATAGCACCTTCTTCAACCGCCTGTTTAAACGGAATGCTTCTGCGCTCAATCAGTGGAAGATGCTCCTGGATTCTTGCGTTTACAAAATCCTCAACCTGTTTTAGTTCTTCATCTGTCACTTTAGAGAAGTGGGAGAAGTCAAAACGCAGGTAGTTAGGGCTTACCAGTGATCCTTTTTGTTCCACATGCGTTCCAAGGATAGCCCTTA
Source organism: Flavobacterium suzhouense (assembly GCF_042684765.1). Taxonomy (NCBI): domain Bacteria; kingdom Pseudomonadati; phylum Bacteroidota; class Flavobacteriia; order Flavobacteriales; family Flavobacteriaceae; genus Flavobacterium; species Flavobacterium suzhouense. The sequence goes on from NZ_JBHUMD010000027.1 coordinate 13,996, forward strand.
GTGCCTGGTGCAATAAGTGGGTAGCCGAGTGGTTGCTTGCAGAATCACTGCGTAGCTTCTCGTTTACTTTAGCGGTAAAAGAACCATTTACGTTTTCAGGAAGCTTTTTAGCGATATGAAGTATAAGGTTATTCTCTTTTTTAGTGTCAAGTATTTCGATAGTTTCATTAAGGGAGACTAAAGCTCCTTTGTCACCTACCTGTCCACCGCCTTCAGGGTAGAAAGGAGTATTGTCAAGAACGATTTGGTAAAGAATACCGTCTTTTTTAGAGTCTACTTTACGGTAACGTGTAATTTTTACTTCGTTTTCCGTTTGGTCGTAACCAACAAAAGTTTCGATGTTACCTTCAGCAAGCAGAACCCAGTCGTCGGTAGCAACCTCAGAGGCAGCACGCGAACGGTCTTTTTGTTTCTTAAGCTCGGCATCAAAACCTGCTTTGTCGTAAGAAAGTCCTTTTTCTTTAAGGATTAGTGCTGTAAGGTCTTCAGGGAAACCAAAAGTATCATACAATTCAAATGCTTTAGCACCTGATACTTCTTTGCCTTCTGTCTGAGCAACTACATTTTCCAATAGTTGAAGTCCCTGATCCAGTGTTCTAAGGAACGAAGCTTCTTCTTCACGGATAACATTGGTTACCAATGACTGCTGCGATTTGATTTCAGGGAAGAATTCACCCATTTGAGCAGCAAGTACAGCTACAAGCTCGTTAATGAATGGCTCTTTTTTATTAAGGAAGGTAAATCCGTAACGGATAGCTCTTCTTAATATCCTGCGTATAACATACCCTGCACCACCGTTAGATGGAAGCTGCCCGTCAGCGATAGCAAAAGCTACTGCACGAACGTGGTCGGCAATTACACGGATAGCGATATTTACTTTTTCTTCGGCATCGTTAGCTGCCTTTATTGTGTATTTGGCACCTGTAAGCTCTTCAATTTTAGAGATAAGCGGCGTGAAAACGTCTGTGTCGTAGTTTGATGTTACATTCTGTAACACCATGCAAAGACGCTCAAAGCCCATACCCGTGTCAACGTGCTGAGCAGGTAGTTTTTCAAGAGAACCATCGGCTTTACGGTTAAATTCCATAAATACGTTGTTCCATATCTCTACAACCTGTGGGTGGTCATTGTTTACCAATGATTTTCCTGAAACCAACGCTTTCTCTTCTGCTGAACGGATGTCAACGTGAATTTCAGAACATGGCCCACACGGACCCTGGTCGCCCATCTCCCAGAAGTTGTCTTTCTTGTTTCCAAGAATGATTCTATCCTCGTCAATAAGCTCTTTCCAGATGTCATAAGCTTCCTGATCGAACGGAACATTCTCTTCAGGACTTCCTTCGAACACACTCACATAAAGGATGTCTTTTGGTATTTTGTATACTTCTGTTAAAAGTTCCCAAGCCCAGTTAATGGCTTCTCTTTTAAAATAGTCGCCAAAGCTCCAGTTACCAAGCATTTCAAACATGGTATGGTGGTAAGTATCAAAACCTACATCCTCCAGGTCGTTATGCTTACCCGAAACGCGAAGACATTTTTGGGTATCGGCTATACGTTTGCTTTTCGGGGTGCCATTGCCAAGGAAAAACTCCTTGAACTGCGCCATACCCGAATTATTAAACATAAGCGTTGGATCATCTTTGGTAACAATAGGAGCCGAAGGCACAATAAGGTGGCCTTTCTCCTTAAAGAATTCTAAGAATTGTTTTCTTATATCCTGGGATTTCATATACGGACAGAAATTTATTTAATGTTTATTAGCAGGTGCTGCCTTAAAATTAGTGCTAAAACTGTAACATTTACTACATTTGTTCGTTTATCACTTATAGTCGCGGCAGGTATTTTACCTAAGGTGCAAAAATAGAATAATTTAAGACATGGCGAAGGTAAAATATTATTACGACGCAGAAAACTTAGCATACCGTATCATAAAACCTGTAAGGGGAAAAAAAATAGGCGTAGTCCTGCTGTTTTTGTTCTCTGCAGCCCTGTTTGGATTCCTTTGTTTTGTAGTGTTGCTTAATACCCCATACTTTGAAACTCCGAAAGATAAACTTCAGGCCCGTGAGATCGAAAACATGAAAATCCGTTATGAGATACTGAATCATAAAATGGATCAGATTGATGAGGTACTTGAAGAAGTTGAAGATCGCGACAACAATCTTTATCGTGCTTATTTTAATGCTTCTGCCATTCCGGATGAGCAACGTAAGGCCGGATTCGGAGGGGTTAACCGCTATAAGGATCTTGAAGGTTTTGATAATTCAGAACTTGTGATAGGAACCACCAAACGTCTTGATATCATTTCCAAAGAGCTGGTAATACAGTCTAAGTCACTTGATGAAATTGCAAAGCTGGCAAAGGATAAAGAAAAACTGTTGGCTTCTATTCCCGCAATACAGCCTGTAAAGAACGAAGATCTCCGCCAGATGGCATCGGGTTTTGGATACCGTAGCGACCCTTTTACCAAGATACGTAAGTTTCATGCCGGTATGGATTTCTCTGCAAGGACAGGAACTCCCATCTATGCTACAGGTGATGGTGTGGTAGTAGCGGCAGATAACAGGCTTTCGGGTTATGGTAATCGTGTTGTTATTCGTCATGGATTTGGTTACGAAACCCTGTATGGACACATGAGCCGTTTTAAAGCGAAAGCCGGGCAGAAGGTAAAAAGGGGAGATGTTATAGGCTATGTGGGTAGCACCGGACGTAGTGAGGCTCCGCACCTTCATTATGAAGTGCATAAAAACGGTGAGGTGGTAAACCCGCTTAACTTCTATTATGGAAATATTTCTGCTAAAGAATACATTTTAATTTCTAAATTAGCTAACCAGGAAAACCAATCGCTTGACTAATGCATTTAGAACTGCCTGAAAAAAGATATTACAGTATAGGCGAACTCGCCAAAGCATTCAATGTTAATGCATCGCTCATCCGTTTTTGGGATAAGGAATTTGATATTCTTAAACCTAAGAAAAACGCGAAAGGCAACCGTATGTTTACTCCTGAAGATGTAAAGAACCTGCAGCTGATTTACCATTTGGTAAAAGAGCGTGGCTTTACATTAGAAGGTGCAAAAGTGCATCTTAAGGAAGGACAGAAAAAAACACTCGATAAATTTGAAATTATCAGTAAATTAGAATCAATTAAAACAAATTTGATAAACCTTAAAAACGAACTTTAAAAACCAACAAACATGAAAAAATGGATTATCCCCGTAGTAATTATTGCAGCAATAGTAATAATTGGCTTTTTTTGGGCAATGGGTATTAAGAATGGGGCTTTAGGAAAAAGCCAGGCAGTAGGAAGTGCATGGGGTAATGTTGAAACCGCATACCAACGTAGAAATGACCTTATTGGTAATCTGGTTGAAACAGTAAAAGGGGCTGCTAACTTTGAAAAAAGCACTCTGGTAGAAGTTATAGAAGCAAGAAGTAAAGCTACATCAGTGCAGGTAAATGCTGCCGATGCAACTCCTGAACAACTTGAGGCATTCAGTAGAGCGCAAGCTAATCTTATGGGATCAGTTAACAAGTTAATAGGTAATGTTACTGTAGAAAAATACCCTGAACTGAAAGCAAACCAAAATTTCCTTAAACTTCAGGATGAGCTGGCTTCGACTGAGAATACGATTCAAACCGTGCGTACGCGTTACAATGAGAGTGTACAGGATTATAACAATTATGTACTTAGGTTTCCTAACTCTATGTTCTTAGGCGAATATAAAGAAAAACCATACTTTAAATCGGTAGAAGGTGCTGACAAACCGGTAGAAGTTAAATTCTAATCAAAACGTTATGCCCACAAACAATGATTTCCTGACTTCTGCTGATGAAGAGGTAATAGTTGCAGCTATACAGCAGGCCGAAAAGAATACTTCGGGAGAAATTAGGGTGCATATCGAAAATCATAGTGAAAAACCTCCTCTCGAAAGAGCTCAGGAGGTTTTTTATCAATTAGAGATGCATAATACCGCAATGCGAAACGGCGTATTGTTTTATGTTGGTATTGATGACCGCAGTTTTGCCATTATTGGTGACGAGGGTATTGATAAAGCTGTTGAAAATGATTTTTGGGACTGTACAAAAGATGTGATTATTAATCATTTTAAGGAGAAACGTTTTAAAGATGGACTTGTTGCAGGGATACTTAGGGCAGGCGAAAGGCTAAAAACCTATTTTCCTTATGCTGATGACGACAAAAACGAATTGCCTGATACTATATCTAAAGGATAAAATGAAAAAAATAAAACAATTGAGCCTTTTGCTTCTGCTGATTTCATTTCTGTTGCCAGCAATAGGTTTTGCACAGTTTGATATTCCTCCCAAACCTGATTTACAAACCAGTGTTTATGATTATGCCGGAATTTTAAGTGCTTCTGAAAAGACAGCACTTGAACAAAAGCTTATAAGTTATTCAGATTCTACTTCTACGCAAATTGTTGTAATTACAGTTGAAACTATTAAAGGTGAAAGTATCGGATTACTTACCCCAAAATGGGCCCATGAATGGGGAATAGGACAGGCTGATAAAGATAACGGTGTTTTAATCCTTCTTGCAGAAAAGGAACATCAGATATGGATATCTCCGGGATATGGTGTTGAAGACAGGCTTAGTGCCGGAATAGTGGGACAAATGACCCGTGATGTAATAATACCTGAATTTAAAGCAGGCAGTTATTATAATGGACTTGATAAAGGTTCAGATGCTATTTTTCAACTCTTAAAAGGAAAATATAAAGAAGAACGTAAAAACCTTAAAAAAGGCAAAGGCGATGGTGGAGGCGGCGGAATCTTTATTTTTATTATAATCTTCATTATTATTATAATTATCCTTTCCAGAAGGGGCGGTGGTCGTGGAGGAAATAATGGAGGTGGTGATTTTGGATCGACACTTACAGATATTCTTATTTTAAGCAGCCTTGGCCGAGGAGGAGGTTCACGTGGCGGATTTGGAGGCTTCGGTGGAAGTTCCGGCGGTGGCTTTGGCGGTGGCTTTGGCGGTGGCGGCTTCAGTGGCGGCGGTGCCGGAGGGAGCTGGTAAAAATAACAAGAAAGGCTGCAATTGCAGCCTTTTTTATTTAGAAGAACCAGAAACGATTGTCTCCGTCGTCGTCTTTTTTCTTAGTTCCGAATTTATCAAGCTTAAGGCTTAATGAGAACATTACATAGCGTTTAAGCACTGTGTTTTGCATATCGGTTACCGCAGTAGGCGATATGTATCGGGAAGTCCCCTGGTTTTGATTCAGGATATCATATACCTTAACCTTAAACATTAGTTTGTTGCTTAAGAAATTATACCCAAGACTGGTATTCCACAAAAAGAAATCTTTTTTAAATCCATCTCCTAAATTAGAATTGTAGGTATAGGTAAAGTCATTACCCCATACAATATGCTTTGGCCAGTAGCTTGTGGTTTGCAGTCCTGCTTTGTGAACAAAGTTCGACTGGAAATCGGTAGCGTAGTTGGTATAATGCGATTCGTTGTATGTAAAGCTGTATATAGGGCTTATATTCAGTAATTCGCCGTAATCATAGCTAAAACCTACTTTTGGTCCAATAGAATATGAAGTGGCTTCATATTCAAGGTTGTTGGTTATACCTTTGTCAAATCGCATCGAGCTGTACATACTAATGTTAACCTTGTATTTGCTGGCACCTTCCGTTTTTATTTGTTTATTCCAGTTTCCACCCAGCCAGGCGTCATAGGTTCCGTTCATATTGCCGTACAGAACGGTTCGTTTAGCACTTGCGTCTACATCGGTAAAAGTTATTACTTCGTTCTCGTTGTAGGTCGCACCGCCATAAAATGAGTAGCCGCTATTAGTAGCCCAGTCATAATCGTAAAAACTAAGGTACACAGAGTGCGCGACATTAGGGTTCAGGTTTTCGTTTCCTGTGGTCGTATACATAGGACTGCTCAGGTCGGTAATAGGTAATATCTGAGATGCCAATGGCATATTTGCATTATAGTTGTAGTTGACATATACCGACTGGGATTTGCCTAATTTTAAATGAGCATTGGCATTTGCATAAGGCAGCATGTAATTGCGGTTTACAGTATAATCAGTACCCATATAAGAACCGAAATTCCTGAAATTAATTACCGATGTACCTAAAGAAGCTCCAAAGCTGTATTTCTTCTTAACTAGGTTAAAACCTGCATAAGGCGTTATTTTGGTTGTATTGCCTCTTGTATAATTTGTAAGCTCATCTGATATGTCTGAAAAGCTGTTGGTGCCATCATTAAAATTAAACCCCTTACGGTTTTGAACACTAGTTTCATCCCTGAACTGGGTACCAACTTTAATACGAAGGGAATCGGTAATGGGTTCGGTGAAATTAATGCGTGCGTCGTAATAGTCTTTTTTGTTTCCGTTGGTAACTAGTTGATTTCTTATATCGGCCCGGGTTTCATCTATACCGTCATCATTGGTGTCTTCATAAAAGAAAGTTGAAGAATTGGTATACTGTGAACGGTCTTCTGTATTGTTTTCAGTACTTAACTCAAGACTGATCGATCTGCCTTTTTTGTTTAGCATTTTTGTTGCTGTAAGCTCAGTTTCAAAACCGTTATTGTCATTGTTATTACTGTTGGCACCACTGCTTTCGTTAAGTAGTTTTCCATCCTGGTTTTTTGTATTGCTTCTCGATTCGCTGTTTGTCCTTTCGCTTGCTTTTACAAATTTTGGAGCAAAGTATAAAGTAGTAGTCGAATCTACCTTAAATTCAAATTCTGAGCTAAAGTTATGGGCGTATTTAAAGGTATCCGTTCTTGATTCTGATTCACTTATAAGACTTTTGTTTGAAGATGTATTTGGTGTGCCGTTATCTTCTGTTGGCAAAAAGGTTTCCGATCTTGTTTTGCTTCTGTTTTCTGTGTCGGCACCGGTATAAAAATAATTGATATTAGGGTCGAAACCTTTAAACCACTGATCACCATAGGTGATGCCGAAAATATTAGTGCGGGTAATACCATTTCCTCCGCCAAAATGCATTCCGTTTATCCCGAAACTGCCATCTCCACTCATGTAAATGCTGTTGTTGCCACGTCCGCCGCTCATGCTGTCAAACACTTCATTCATGCTGAAACCGGTGGTGTTAATATTGTTGGAAGAGGCAAGTAAACTTATCTTTCTGTTTCCTTTAAAATAGTTTACCAAAGCATTGGCTTCATAACGTTTGTCGCTTCCGTATCCACCTACAAAACGACTGAAGAATCCTTTGTTCTTGTCTTCGTCTATGGTCAGGTTTATACTGGCATTGTTACCTTCGGCATCTTTTCCTGTATATTCTTCTTCCTTTGTTTTGGTATCGGTTACCTGAACTTTATTGATGATTTCAGCCGGTAAGTTCTCTAAAGCAATTTTACCGTCTTTATCAAAAAAAGGTTTGCCATTAACGAGTATCTGGTTAACTTCTTTTCCGTTTACCTTTATTTTTCCCTCATCGTCAACTGTTACGCCGGGCAATTGTTCGAGCAACGTTTTTACGTTGGCATCGGGGCGTACTTTAAAAGAAGCAGCATTAAATTCCAGGGTGTCTTTTTTTACACGGATAGGAGGGATTTCGTTCTCGATTACGAGTTCATTCAGTTCTGTTGATCTGTCTGCAAGCTTAAGTGCGCCAAAGTCTCTATCCTGCTCAATGCTTTGTATCTCTTCTTTGTAATCGGCAAGCCCTACATACGATACTTTTAAGAATACAGGATTGCTGAGTTTTCGAGTTTTAAGTTCCCAATTACCATTTTTATCTGTAATGGTGTAGTTTACTATTGAAGAATCTTTTACAGCAGTAAGATATACAGTTGCAGATTCAAGTGGAAAATTTTGGTCATCTGTAATTTTTCCCTTAAGGGTGATGTTTTGCCCTGATACGAGTATAGTAGTAAAAAAGAGCAACAGTGTTAGTAATTTTTGCATGAACGATTAGCTGGTTAGTAAGGTTATCCTTATAAAACAGCTAAGTAAATACTTTAGTATGAATAGTGATGTTAAAATTTAGAATTTAATCCATTCTTCTCATTTCAAATCGTCTTCCTCTTGGTACGTTGTTACCTTTTATACCTCCAAATTTTTCAAGTTTGTAGGTAAGTGAGAACATCACATAACGTTTTAGTACGGTGTTTTCCTGATCAACAATACTTGTAGGGCCTATAGTGCGCGAAGTTCCAAGGTTTTGGTTTAATACATCGTATACCTTTACTTTAAATAAAAGGTCGTCGTTCAGGAAATTATAACCAATACTGGTATTCCATAAGTAAAAGTCCTTTTTGTAACCATTAGCAATGTTAGAATTATAAGTATATCCAAAGTCGTTGCCAAACACTACATGTTTAGGCCAGTAGCTGGTAGTTTGCAGATTTAAGCGATGTACATAATTTGAGCTGGAACTGATTCTGTAATTGGTATAATTATATTCATTGTAAGTGTACGTGTACGAAGGATTTATAACGAGCAGCTCACCATACTCATAATTGAAATTTACAGAAGGGCTTAATCGGATGGATTTACTGTCGTATAATTGTTCATTTAAAAACCCTTTGTCAATGCTATACCCTGTAGATCCGGAAAGACTTAAGCGATAGGTATGTGCGTCGCTTTTTATGGTCTTATTCCAGTTAACGCTAAGTGAGCTGCTCATGGTTCCCGAAATATTTTTATAAGTAGTAGTGTTTTTACCACTATTGTCGGTAATAGTGTATTGAGAAACCTGGCTCTCATAAAATGTAGAGCTTAGCCATAAATTGAAACCACTTTTTGAGACCATATTAAAGTTACGATATCCGGCTCTTAATCTGTGCGATTTGTTTGGGTTCAGATCGGGATTACCAACGGTAGTGTTTAATGGGTTACTGAGGTCGGTTACCGGTAATATTTGCGAAGACTGAGGGAAACTTACAGAGTAGTTGTAATTGAAATTCATCGATTTGCTTTTTGTAAACGAATATCTCAGGTTCATGTCGGCCAATGGTAAAAGGTAATCTTTATTGAGCCTGTAATTTTGCCCCATGTAAGATGCATAATTATTAAAAGACGCAACATTGGTTCCTGCACCGGCATTTACAAAGAGTTTGCCTAAATCAAAACGAACACCTGCCCTAGGTGAAAAAGTAGAAGTTGTTGAGGTTAGGTAGTTTGATAAAGCATCATTATAAGTTGAGTAATTACCGGTATCTGTATCATAATCGTAAGTATTTCGATCGTCAACCGAGCGGGTAAAATTGTATTCAGTACTAAGATTAAGCTCAAGAGAGTCGGTAATAGGTTCGGTATATTCTAAAAGTGCATTATAAGAGTCTGAATAAGAGTTGGTGTTAATTATCTGGTTCCTATCATCAGTCTCAACGATTGTTTCTGTTCCCGGATATCTATATTTTAAAGTGCTCGAATGATTTAAGCTCTTGTCATCATTTTTTGTATTGGAGTTTCCAAATTCAGCACTTATTCCTCTTCCTTTTCGGGAGGTAAACTGCTTATTGTAGGTAAACTGGTTGCTAAATGAATTTGAATTGGTCTCGCTGTTACTGAAAGAGTTGCTTTCGTTCATGCGTTTTCCATCGGCAATACGGTCAGAAAATCTTTGTGATTCACTATTTGATCTTGAATTGGTAACATTAAATCTTGGAGCAAAATGCAGGGTAGACGTAGAGTCTATTTTGTACTTAAAGTCACTGTTGAAAATATTTGAATACCTCTCGTTTTCGGTTTTAGAAACCGATTGTGTTGTATAGCTCTTGTCTATTTCAGTGTCAGGATTATCTTCATCCTTGCTAACAGGAAGATAATTTGTTGAAGTCGTTCGGTTGTTGTTTTCGGTATTTGTACCTGTATAGTTATAGCTCAAGCCTGAATCAAATCCTTTAAACCATTCATCTGCATAATTGAATCCTACAAGGTCGGTTCTGGTAATACCCTTTCCACTGCCGGTATTGAGCAATCCTGAAGCATTACGTCCGCTACCCATGCTGTCAAATACTTCATTGAATGTAAAGCCAGATGAGTTAATGTTGTTTGAGGCTGCCAGGAGGCTAACTTTCATTTTGTTTTTAAAATAGTTTACGATGAGGTTGCTTTCATAACGGTCGTCAGTACCGTAGCCTCCCATTACTTTACCAAAAAAGCCTTTATTTTTGTCCTTTTTAATGGTAAGGTTTATGCTGGAATTATCTCCGCTGGCTTTTTGTCCTGCAAGTTCTTCTTTCTTGGTTTTGGTGTCACTTACCTGTACTTTTTCAATAATTTCTGCAGGTAGGTTTTTAATGGCGATTTGTCCGTTAGAATCAAAAAAAGGCTTTCCGTTTACCAGTATCTGGTTTACTTCCTTACCGTTCACGGTTATCTTACCATCGGCATCAATGTCTACACCCGGGAGTTGCTTCAAGAGAGTTTCTACATTGGCGTCAGGTCGTACCTTAAACGATGCCGCATTAAACTCCAACGTATCTTTTTTAATACGGATAGGAGGCACTTCGCTTTGTATTACTACCTCATTCAGTTCGGTTGACTGGTCGGCTAATTTTATGGTTCCAAAATCACTATCCTGTTCCAAAGACTGAAATTGTTCTTTATAGTTTTGGAGGCCAACATAAGAAACTTTCAGGAATACCGGGCTGGTAATCTTTTTCGTTTTTATTTCCCATAAGCCTGTCTTTCCTGATATGGTATAGTCAATAACGGATGAATCTTTAACCGATGACAGATAAATTGTTGCCGATTCTAAAGGAAAGTCCTGTGAATCAGTGATTTTTCCTTTCACGGATATGGTTTGACTCAAACCTAAATAAGAACATAAGAGTAGTAGCAGGGTAAATATTCTGGGCATAATATGCTGTTAGTAAGGTTATTCCTTAAAAACAGCTAATTAACCATATTAGTATCTTAAAAGCAAGAAACCTGCTAAAAAGTAATGTTAAAAATGACTAATTGAGTTTATGTAAAAAAAATACCCCCGAAAAATCGGGGGTAAAAATTATTTCTGACGGAAATAGATGTCAATCGGTACGCCCGAAAGATTGTATATTTCACGCATTTTATTTTCAAGGAAACGTTTGTAAGGTTCTTTTACATACTGAGGCAGGTTACAGAAGAACACAAACTGAGGAGTTGGTGTAGGTAGCTGCATGCAGAACTTAATTTTTACATACTTACCTTTAAGTGCAGGAGGTGGCATGTTCTCAATAATAGGCAGCATAGTTTCGTTAAGTTTAGAAGTAGCGATACGCTGTTTTCTGTTTTCAAATACCTCAACGGCAGTCTCAAGAGCTTTTAATAAACGTTGTTTTGTAAGTGCCGATACGAAAAGGATAGGCACATCGGTAAACGGCTGAAGTTCTTCACGTATTTTGCGCTCATAATCACGCGTAGTCATGGTGTCTTTTTCAACAAGATCCCATTTGTTTACAAGAATAACAACTCCTTTGCGGTTCTTTTCAGCAAGCCAGAAGATACTCTGATCCTGACCTTCAAAACCACGGGTAGCATCAATTACAAGTATACAGATATCACTGTGTTCAATAGCCCTTACCGAACGCATTACCGAGTAAAATTCAAGATCTTCCTTAACCTTGGCTTTACGGCGTATACCTGCGGTATCAACAAGGTTGAATTCAAATCCGAAACGGTTGTATTTAGTATCAATAGCATCGCGGGTAGTACCGGCAATGTCAGTAACGATATAACGGTCTTCACCAATTAGTGCATTGATGAATGATGATTTACCGGCATTAGGACGTCCAACTACAGCAAAGCGGGGAAGTGCTTCGGCGTTTTCATCCGGCGCTTCCGCTTCCGGTAGAAGGTCTACAAGAGCATCTAGAAGCTCTCCTGTACCCGATCCGTTCATACCTGCGATCGTATAATAGTCACCAAGTCCAAGGTTGTAGAACTCAACGGCGTCTTTTTCACGCATGGCATTATCAACCTTGTTTACAGCAAGAAGTACAGGCTTAGTAACTTTTCTAAGTAGCTTGGCTACCTCTTCATCCATAGGAGTTATCCCTTCCTCAACATCAACCACAAACACGATAACGTCAGACTCATCTATGGCAAGTTCTACCTGACGGCGAATCTCAGCTTCGAAAATATCTTCAGAACCTTTAATGTAACCACCTGTGTCGATTACAGAAAATTCTTTTCCGTTCCATTCGCTTTTACCGTAGTTCCTGTCACGGGTTACACCGCTAACAGAGTCTACGATAGCTTCTCTTCGCTGTATCAGTCGGTTAAAAAAAGTAGACTTACCTACATTTGGCCTTCCTACTATAGCTACTATATTATTCATTACTGTTTTTAAATTTTTTGCAAAAGTACGTATTATAAGTTTATAAAGGCATAAAGTTTAAAAGTCTAAAGTCATTGGCGACTGTAAACTGTAAACTGACCACTGTAAACTATTTCTGGTCATATCCAAACCTGCGCAACTGGTAAGAATTGCTTCTCCAGTTTTTGTTCACTTTCACGAACATTTGCAGGTGTATTTTCTTTCCGAAGAACTTTTCAAGATCAGTTCTGGCTTCAATTCCCACTTTTTTAAGAGCAGCACCTTTATGACCAATGATAATTCCTTTTTGTGTTTCACGTTCCACCATTATCAGGGCACTGATTCGGATGATGTCATCATCTTCAATAAACTGCTCAGTCTCTATCTCTACGGCATACGGAATCTCTTTGTCGTAATGTAAAAGGATTTTTTCGCGAATGGTCTCATTCACAAAGAAGCGTTCCGGTTTATCGGTAAGAGCATCTTTAGGATAGTATGGAGGAGATTCAGGTAATAGCTCAAGTATGCGGTCAAAAACCTCTTTTACGTTAAAGTTTTCAAGCGCAGATATTGGATACAGTTCAGCATTAGGTACTTTTTCTTTCCAAAGCGCTACCTGTTCTTCAAGTTGTTCCTGAGATGATTTATCTATTTTATTCAGTAATAGTAAAACCGGAATTTTAGCATTAACTATTTTTTTAAAGAAAGCTTCGTCCTTAAGTTCTTTTTCACCTGTTTCTACCATGTAAATAAGAACATCGGCATCTTCAAAAGCAGATTTTACAAAATCCATCATGTTAGCCTGAAGTTCATAGGCAGGTTTAATGATACCGGGGGTGTCTGATAACACAACCTGAAAATCCTCACCGTTTACAATTCCAAGTATACGGTGGCGTGTGGTTTGTGCCTTAGAAGTAATAATTGAAAGGCGCTCCCCAACAAAAGCGTTCATAAGGGTAGATTTACCTACGTTAGGGTTACCTATGATATTTACAAAGCCTGCTTTGTGTGACATAAAAAAATAATTAAGTTACAAAGGTAGTCATATCAGGGGAATAGTAGAAATAAAGCAGGAAATAAAAGATTTTTATCTTTTTTACTTGCAATTCTAATAAATCGTAGTACTTTTGCACTCGAAACATCGCGGGATAGAGCAGTAGGCAGCTCGTCGGGCTCATAACCCGAAGGTCACAGGTTCGAGTCCTGTTCCCGCTACTAAGTAAAAGAGAATCAGCAATGGTTCTCTTTTTTTCGTTTATGGCATCTCGTGGGCTCATATCCGCCGCGGCGGACACAGGATCGAGTCTTCGCTGTGGCGAACTACTAAGTAAAAGAGAATCAGAAATGGTTCTCTTTTTTCGTTTATGGTATCTCGTGGGCTCTTATGCGCCACGGCGGACACAGGTTGGGGAAAAAATTAAAGCCTGAGAAATTTATATTCATCAGGCTTTATGGTTCGATATCGTAATTGCTAAAGCTTCACAGTTAGTCCAATTCCCGGGGAAAAACCGGAAACATTACCACCGGAAAGTTCGGCATATACTCCCCATTTCTCATTCCAAAACCACCTTCCTCCAACCTGAAGTCCAAAGTTGAGGTCGCTGTCATCATGGCCTTTGTTATCCCTCATGTCAATAGTATATCCCACATTAGGTCCGGCATATACATCCCATGCAGCGCTTGTAATCCCAAAGAGATTGTCAAAATAATAATTACCTTTTACTCCTAAGTTTAGCCAGTCAAGATCCAGACTGGTTCCAACACCCGGAGCAATAGTAATATCTCTATGGACAGGTATTTCGTAATTAACACCTATAAGGCCAAAATTTAATTCTTTTCTGGCTTGTCCAAAAACACATGTAAAACATAGTACTGAAAACACTGATAAAGTAATATTTTTCATATATGTATTTTTTAATGTTATACTCAAAGTTAATCCTTAAAAACTAAATAAAATATTAAAAACCAGTCATTTAAATTAGTTTCTGTTATGTGTGATAATCATATGCAGTAGTTTTCTTGCTTAAAGCACTATTTTTTTTGCAGAATATTCAAATCAGATTTATAAAAATATTTTTTCTTTCATGAGATTTTATATTCGACTACTTTATTAAGAAATATGAGGTATTGTGGAAGCGACATGGTAAGCTTTAAGCTTGTAGCAAATTATAAAATGATACAAAATTATGGTATCTATCCCTTTGAAATAGATGGTCTTGTAGATTTATAATGACTAAATTCGGATATAGTAGGTTTAAATCAATAAAATGTTGTATATTTGCACCGAACATCGCGGGATAGAGCAGTAGGCAGCTCGTCGGGCTCATAACCCGAAGGTCACAGGTTCGAGTCCTGTTCCCGCTACTAAGTAAAGCTTCACAGAAATGTGGAGCTTTTTTTGTTCATTTATAATTTGTGTTTTTTGGAAAGTTGGGAAAGTCAGGGTAACTTTGAATTAGAGTTCATTTTTTCGTCAAGTAGATTTAAATATGATAATGCAAATGAAGCTGAACAGATCAACTCTGAAGCAATCTTCTTATCGATTTGTTTTTTTGTTTTTCCAGTATGTGCAAGAGAATTTCTGTAGCTTCTTAAAGTGTTTAAATTTCCTCTTATGTTGTCGGGTATTTTTGGGAAATTATTGTAATGAGCAATTAATGGAAGTAAGATATTCAATTGATAACTATAGGTTGCTCCACTGCTCAAAAAATCTTCAACTTTATCTTTAGCAGCAAAGGCTGAAAAATACTTAGTCATTATATTACTTAACGTGGACTCTACTGTAACATTTGATGGAATTACGCATTTATTGTAGTCTCTAGCTGTAAAAGACTCAACGGCATTAATAATATTTTCCCAAATCTGATCATCGTCTGATTTTCCCGTCCAATTGATTTTTACTGCAACAGGTGTTTCTTCTGCGGGCTCCCCAAATGGGCGGCCATACAAATTTATAATGTTTGGGATAAAATGTCGGGGAGGAGTATTTCCATGGAGTTCTAGAGGGAATAGTCCAGTTCCATTTGGAGTATAGCTTGTTTGTAAAATTTTCGATTCTTTAGGAATTCCAATTTGTTCTAAATCTAGAATAAAAGTTTCAGATGGTTTCATGAAAATTCTTAAACTTGTAGTAAAACCACCAGCTATGGCGTAAGTATACGAAGGAACGTCCCATTCAAAATGCCTTAAAAGCAGAGACCACCAATCAAGGTTTGTCTCACAATTTGGACATTTCATTTTTATTCCATGAAAGTAATTGGATAAATTTTCATTAGTAATCGGAAATGAAATTGCTTTACACTCAGGACAAGGAGTTTGATATATTTCTGTAAATAGTAAATCGTATTTCATTTGAAAAAAACTTTTAACATACAAGAATTTAAACGAATATATACTATTTTCAAATATTATTATAGTTAGGATGGAAATCTTAAATATAATAAATTGCCACAACGATAAAAGCTTCACAGAAATGTGGAGCTTTTTTGTTTTTTATCGGGTGTAAAATATTAAATTTCAGATATTTTCAAATCGATTCTTGCTAAGTCATTCTAAATGACTACTTTTGCGCCCGCTAACTAAGGCGCATATTATCAGGATATATGAACATGAAAAAAATTGTTGAGTACAGAAAGCTACTTGACGTAACAAAAACAGCCACGCTAAAAGAACTGAAAACCATTTACAGGAACAGTATGAAGGATTGCCATCCGGACACCTGTACAACTGATGAAGAGCGTAATGCTGCAGAAGAAAAAAGTAAGGAAATTATTGAGGCGTATCATTTTTTAGTGAGCGTAGCTCCTGAAACTGCTGAGAAAAACTTTTCAGAATATACTAAAACGACTACTGCTTCGGGAATCCATGAGTTTTATATGGATAACCAAGTTTTATATATTCATTTTTTAGACGGCAGCAGCTATGAGTATTTTGGTGTACCCAAAAATGTATATATAAAAATGATCAATGCCGAATCTCCTGCACGTTTTGCCCGCCGACACATATACGGAACATACTTATACAGAAGTGCTGTGAAAATAGTAGCATCTGCTGAATAATACTAAAAATGCCCGTTGATTTTCAACGGGCATTTTTTTATTCTCCTATTCTCTCGAAAGTAAAAATTCGATTTGTGTAAGGCTGTTCTATAATCAATCGGCCGTCTTTAAACTTAACGGGTACAGTTGTTTTGGTTTTGTCTTTAAAAGTGCCCACAATTACCTGATTAATGTTTTTATCGCGTGTAATCCTAAAAGTACCTTTGTTCAGGTTTTCGTGTACAAACATTTTAAAGTTTTTACCAGATACATCCAAATAACCTTCCTGATAATGTTCTGCCTCACTTTCTAGATTTGTCCTTAGCATTGCGGCTACTTCGTCATGCTTTATGGTCTTTTCAATGGGCTCATCAATAGTTGCTTTTCCGGACGCTAAATCAAGGCTAACACTTTTTTCGCGGTAAGTAACCAGTTTCCATTTGCCCTGAAGGTCTTTTTCACTATAAACTTCAGCTACAGCCTGAGACCACATAGGCGAAGCGGTAATAAATAAAAAAACAGAGAGTAAAAGGTTTTTCATAAATAGTTGGTTTTGAGTTTAATTTACATAAAAATAGGAAAAAAACATCTCAAAATGCATCAACTGTTTTATTTATTGAAAAATTAATCCTCTGCTTTTAAAGTTTTGTATAGATGTATTGTTTTGGGCCTTTTACACTGAAAAGACAAAGCTTTCCATCGATGAATTTAAAGGCAATTTCATCTTTGGTACCATTGTCAAAATTAGCCGAAATAAATTGTTGCCCTTTTTCCTCGGTTAATTTATATGTCCCATTTCTCATGAAGTCGAAAATTACCTGCGTAAAAGTGTCTTCAGTTATTTCAAGTGAAGACATTCTAAGGTTATCGGTATAGCTTTCCATATCGGCAATAAGCTTAGGTCCCATTGCAGCCATTAGAGGGCTATCATCTTTTTCGGTTAGTGTAGCTTTTCCAGACATAACGTCCAGGCTGGCACCATGAACATTGTATGTAACCAGTTTCCAGTTGCCCTTAATGTCTTTGGTAGTGTATTTTTGCGCCCACATTGGTGCTGTTAAAAGAAACGCAACAAGAGCGAAAAGAAAATTTTTCATAATTAGAAATCCTTTTTTTCTGTGAAATTAAACTTTATTAAAAACGAATTCGGCACTTTGGCCTTGTTCATACTTAAATATATATAGCTGTTTGTCTTTAATCCATACTGACGTTTCTGAAGTGGTCTGATCACTCCATGACGTAGTCATTACCTGCTGCCCATCTTTATCTTTAATAACAAATGTTCCGTTTTTTGTTTTGCCTGCCATGTGCTGAACCACATTGTTGTTTGTAAATGTAACATTTGAAGCTCTTAGCGGTTCAAGCAGCTGTTTAAAACTTTGATCAATCTGAGACATCATTTCAGGAGATATCTGGTTTTTCAGTTCAGGCGATACAGTTATTGCTCCTGTAGCTACATCAACAGTAATGCCATTTTGATTATACCCTGCAAGTTTCCAGTTGCCCTCAAGCTCTTTTGAGGTAATTTTTTGTGCAAATCCGCTAAGTGATATAAGACATATTGAAAATAAAAAAATAAGTTTTTTCATGAGCTTTAGTTATTGAAGTATAAAAGTATCTCAAATTTCATTAATCCGGTAAATTGATAAGCAAAAATATAGGTTTTAGCCTATTGCGTTTCTATGGATGCATTTTGTCGATTTATCTGCGAATGTAATGAAATTGTAAAACCGCACGGTTATTATTGTCGTAAATTGGTTGAAAATGTATTAAAATTTTACCTAATTCCTTACAACTTAAGACGAGATGAATGTAATATTTATTTTTTAGATATATTTGAGTATGAAAACAAATGGAGACATAATACTCATTGAAGATGATGCTGACGACAGGGAAATCCTGATTGAAGCATTTGATCAGGTAATGACCGAAAATAATTATGATAACCGACTGGTAGTTATAGAAGACAGCTCTGTTGTAATTAATTATCTTAAGTCTACAGGAACCGAGCCTTTCTTACTTCTGTCAGATATCAATATGCCAAAGGTTGATGGCTTTACCCTTCGTGACCTTATTACTAAAGATCCTGAACTAAGCGAACGTTGTTCGCCTTATCTTTTTCTGACTACTTCAGATACCTCAGATTACATTTCTAAGGCTTATCAGAGATCGGTTCAGGGATATTTTGCAAAGCCGGTTACTTTTTCGGGATATAAAAAGTTAATTGCTGATATATTATCATACTGGAAACTCAATAAAACACCATAGTGAATAGTATTTCAAAACAAAAAGCCTTTCTGTTTGGAAAGGCTTTTCTATTTTCTAACTAACTCAAATAAATTTCGGTGATTGATGATTGATCTGATGATTTGAATCATTAGTAGTTAAAAATGGTTTTTCGTTACAGCAATAGCGATTTTATTTTTGTTTTGTAACGAATAATTGTTCTTTTCGTCTAATAGCTTTGTAAATGAATCAATCTAAAACGTAAATAAAATGCTTGCACACGAAATTGACTACCATATTTATGGTGAAGAAATGCAATATGTAGAAATAGAGCTCGATCCTCAGGAGGCTGTAGTTGCCGAAGCAGGAAGCTTTATGATGATGGAAAGTGGTGTTCAGATGGAAACTATTTTTGGAGATGGCTCTAATCAGAATGAAAGTATAATGGGCAAATTGTTTTCTGCAGGAAAACGAATGCTTACAGGAGAGAGCCTGTTTATGACAGTTTTTCTTAACCAGTATCATGCCAAAAGAAAAGTAAGTTTTGCTTCGCCTTATCCTGGTAAAATCGTTCCGCTGGATTTAACGCAGTTTGGCGGTAAGTTTATCTGCCAGAAAGATGCATTTCTTTGTGCTGCAAAAGGTGTATCGGTAGGGATAGAGTTTTCACGTAAGCTTGGGCGTGGCCTTTTTGGTGGCGAAGGTTTTATTATGCAGAAACTGGAAGGCGATGGTCTGGCTTTTGTACATGCAGGAGGTACGCTTGCCAGAAAAGAATTGCAGGCGGGCGAAGTACTTAAGGTTGATACAGGATGTATAGTAGGCTTTTCGCAAACGGTAGATTATGATATTGAATTTATTGGAGGTATTAAAAATACCATTTTTGGTGGAGAAGGCTTATTTTATGCAACACTTCAGGGACCTGGTGTGGTTTACATACAATCACTCCCATTCAGCAGGCTGGCCGGAAGGATTTATGCATCGGCACCTCAGGGAGGCGGACAGCAAAGAGGTGAGGGAAGTATATTGGGCGGTCTAGGTAATCTTCTTGATGGTGATAACAGATTCTAATATTTAGAAAGGAATATTTATAAAAGGGCTTTGGCCCTTTTTTTGTTTTTGTATATTTGGCAATATAGGCTGGGCTGGTAGGGAAAACGCTTGTTGCACTGTTTTACATAAGCGGCATAACAATTGCGGTTACAGCCCCGTTATTACATTCATAAAAAAGACAACTACAACAATGAAAATACAATTATTGCTTTCGGCATCATTATTTATGTTCTTTTCAGTTAATGGATCAGCTCAGGGAAAAAATTGTGATGTGAGGCAGTTACAGGTTAGTACATACGATTTTGTGCTTGCAAACCTTGACTCTATAAAAATCTACACCCCAAAGACTAACCAGATTACTGCGACTCTCGATCTGACAGAAGCCGGAGCGATAAAGAAAATAGGTTATTATACAAACTATGGGAAAAAAGAACAGAAAGAAGTAAAAGTGTGGAAGGGGTTCGAAACTTTTGTAAAAGATAATTTTTCACGTTGTCCTGATTCCCATTTCTATAATGCTACAGAACATCTGTTACAGGCAACAATTTCTTTACCACTTTCTAAAGATGGTATTGCTAAGGCTAAGAAAGAAGTTGAGTCTGAGCCAAACTACATGGCTGAGGGCGTAGGAAAAACAGAAATACCCGGCTACAGCAAATTTAAAGTAGAAGTAAAAAGTTTTACAGTAGGGCAGTTCAGGCATAATAAAACCATAGAGCCGGTTGTAAAAGAAGGTACTATGGATGCTTACAGGTCTAAAATGGTAAGGCTGTCGGATATTTTTTCTATCGCTTTTGATGTCGTAAAAGAAGGTAAGAATAATTACCTGAAATATACACTTTATGAACGTGTAGACAATAAAAGTCAGACTGTAACTAAAGAAGGATGGAGGCCAATCATTAACAACAAGGTTACCCTTTCGGTAAAAGGAATAAGGGATTCGCATCCGGGAGTAAGGCATATAAATGAAGGCGAGGAGTTCGAAATGAATTTTGAAATATCCTTTCCAAAATAATAAGTGATGAAAGACAGGTATTAACACATGTCTTTTTTGTTTTATAAATACAATCAGTATATTTGAACTTTGGCTTTAGGGGTATTCTGAAAAGAATTGAGAGAGTCCCTTTGAACCTGATACGGTTAACACCGACGTAGGGAAAAGCGCAGGAATAATATTCTTATTCCTTCACTTCTGTATAGGAGACCTATAGCCATATTTTATTAATCAGTTTTTTAAAAAATATGAAAGAGTCTCTTTGGAATTCTATCCTTTCTGTTCGTAAAAATTCTCCTTTAGTACACAATCTTACCAATTATGTGGTAATGAACAACACAGCTAATGCCCTGCTTGCTGCCGGTGCATCGCCCATTATGGCTCATGCTCATCCTGAAGTAGAAGATATGGTAACTATTTGCGGAGCATCGGTTATAAATATCGGAACCCTTGATGAATATTGGGTTGAAAGCATGCTTAAAGCAGCTAAAAAAGCTCATGGGCTGGGTAAGCCCTGGGTTTTAGATCCTGTTGGAGCAGGGGCAACGGCTTATCGAAATGAAACCGTAGCAAGCTTGTTAACTTATAAGCCTACTATTATTCGTGGAAATGCTTCAGAAATAATGGCTTTGGCCAAAGTGGGCGAAGCAAAATCAAAAGGTGTAGACAGTGTGCATCAAAGTACCGAAGCTACAGGCGCTGCGCAATGGCTATCCAATACTTATGGCAGTGTAGTTTGTGTTTCGGGAGCAACGGATGTAATCGTTTCCGGAAATAAAAAAATACTAATCAGTAATGGTCATCCGCTCATGCAGCTGGTTACAGGTTTGGGCTGTACAGCCTCGGCCCTAACAGGTGCATTTGCTGCGGTTAGCAATGATAAATTAACTGGAACTGCCGCTGCAATGGCATTGTTAGGAATAGCGGGAGAGTTGGCACAAAAAGAAAGTGCCGGACCGGGCAGTTTACAGTTAAATATTCTGGATAAATTATATACGATCAATCAGGAGGAATTCTTTACATACCTTAAAGCTGAAGAAGATAATGGATAATAAGTTCCTTAGCAGGCTTTATCTGGTAGTAAGCCGGGAGGCTTGCCGGGGGCGTGATATTGTTACGGTTACCGAACAGGCCGTTATGGGTGGTGTTGATATGGTTCAGTTGCGCGAAAAGAACTTGTCGGTTCAGGAGTTTACAGAAACTGCTATTCAGCTTAAAAATATGCTCGACAGATATAATGTTCCATTAATTATAAACGATAATGTTACTGTAGCTAAGGCATCAGGTGCCTATGGTATTCACGTAGGTAATAGCGATATTCCGCCATCTCAGATAAAAACACAATGGGCAGATTGCTCTATGCTTGGATATTCGATTGAGTATCTGGAACAACTTACAAATGCTGAAATAGCATTTGCCGATTATTTGGGAGTAAGTCCTGTGTTTTCTACCGCGACTAAAACGGATACCGTAACCGAATGGGGACTGGAAGGAATAACTCAAATAAGGAAGCTTACCGATAAACCTCTTGTAGCAATTGGAAACATGAATGAAAGCAATGCTTTTGATGTAATAAAAGCGGGTGCTGACTGTATTGCGGTGGTTTCAGCTATTTGTGGTGCCAAAGATCCTTTAAAAGCTGCCGAGGTTTTAAGAAATCAAATTGAAAGAGCCTTATGAAAAAATATACATATCCAACAGTACTGACTATTGCGGGAACTGATCCCTCAGGAGGAGCGGGCATACAGGCCGACCTTAAAACTTTTGCGGCACTGGGCTGCTATGGTATGAGCGTGGTTACGGCATTGGTAGCCCAAAATACCTGTGGTGTAAGGGCAATACATAGTGTGCCGCCTGAATTTGTCAGGGAACAGCTTTTAGCAGTACTTGAAGATATAAGGCCCGATGCTATAAAAATAGGCATGGTACATAGTGTGGGCCTTGTAAATGTTATTACCGAAGTTTTGGAGGCTTATCCTGATATTCCTGTCGTTTTTGATCCGGTTATGATCGCTACTAGCGGCCATCGCCTTATTGAAGAGGATACTGTTTCTGCAATTGTAGAGAAATTATTTCCGTTGTCGGCGGTCATTACGCCTAATATGGATGAAGCTTCTTTTTTGACAGGAATTCCGGTGACAGGAATTGATGATATGCAGGAAGCTGCGGCGATGATTATGCAGATGAGGCCCAAAGCCTTACTCTTAAAGGGAGGGCACCTGCAATCTGAAAAGCTGACTTCAATGCTGGTAAATGCTGCGGGGTTGATTCAGGAGTATCATTCGGATAAAATAGATACAAAAAACATGCATGGTTCAGGATGTACCCTTTCATCAGCTATAGCTTCTTACCTTGCAATTGGTGACACTATTCGGGATGCTGTAGCCAAAGCACAGGAGTATGTTCATGGAGCAATTTTTAATGCTGCCGATGTAGTAATCGGTAAAGGGAATGGGCCTTTAAACCATTCCTATAACCCTCAAAAAATGATAAAAAATGAAATGGTCTGAAAAGATATGGGCAGAAACTTTGCCTGTATACAACGATATTATAAATATGCCTTTTATTACCGAACTGGCAGCCGGAACACTCGATGTTGAAAAATTCAAGTATTATCTTCAGCAGGATGCGCATTACCTGGAGTATTTCGCCAGGGCTTTGGCCGTAATAGCAGCTAAGACACAGGATGTTGACACAATGCTGGATTTTATTCGCTTTTCGGAAGGGGCTATCGTAGTGGAGCGTGCACTACACGATTCTTATTTTAAAGATTATAATTTGCAGGAGAGAGCAGCTATGTCGCCGGCATGCCATCATTATGTGCATTATTTACAGAGTACTGTTTACATGGCTGATAACGCTATAGGTATGGCTGCAGTATTGCCGTGTTTCTGGATATACAAAAAGGTTGGTGATCATATCCTTTCAATAGCCAGTATAACCAACAATCCTTATCAGAACTGGATTGCGACCTATGCCGGAGAAGAGTTTGGCCAGCTCGTAGACAAGGCTATTGCTATTTGTGATCTGGCAGCAGAGAAAGCTACCTTAGAACAGCAACAGCTAATGAGTGAAGCTTTTTTGAGCGCCAGTCGTTTAGAGTATTTATTTTGGGATAGCGCCTACAGGCTTGAGAGCTGGAAAAAGTAAATATTTTTTATTGAAATATTAGTTTTGGCACACATTATGTATTATATAATTAGCATCAATCAAAAAGCACGAAATATGGCTTCATGCTAAATAATTTGAGTTAGTTAAGTTAATAGAAAAGGGCCTTAAAAGCCCTTTTCTTATGTTATTCGGTTTTGAAAGAAGACATTGGCAATCCTCCGCTGTTAAACACGTCTGCAACTGCGCTGTTTAGCCAAGCATAGCGAGCATGTACAGGTTTTTTAACCTTTTTGGAAGTCAATACAATGCTATTGTTTACTATTTTGGGTTGCGCTTCATAAAAAACACCATCTTCCCCTGCAATTTCAAATTGTGTTGAAGTCTTTCCCTTAAAGTGTAATCCATCGGCATAGTTAAAATTCAGGATAATTTTAGTCTTGTCTGTTTTCAGGTCTTTAAATAGAGGTCCATTAACCAACCCCTTATTTAAGCTATATGTATTACTTAAGGCCAAATTGGCAAGCCTTTCTGCGACCGGCTTTTTATTGCGTGGATGTATATCTTCCGTAGTACTGATGTCGTTTATAACTACCATTCCTGTTTTTGCAACCTGGTTAAGTACTTTACGTTGCGCATCTCTTATGGTCACTCCCTGATAATTTCCTCCTTCATATTTATACGATGCTATCTGCACATAGTAAAAAGGGAAGTCGTCTTTCCATGCTTCGCGCCAAGATTTTATAAGTCCTCCCAACGTAGTATCGTATACATCAGATCCAACGTTAGATTCTCCCTGATACCACAATACACCCGCTATCTTGTAGCCAACAAACGGATGAATCATAGTATTGTAAGTTCTTCCGGATTCAATAGGGCTCCAGGGCATAGCTGATAGTTTTGCCGCTGCTGAAGCCATTACAGGATTGCTGTTAACGTAAGTTTCAGGTATCCATATCTCGGCAGGAGAACCGCCCCAACTGGAATTTATTATACCGATAGGTATATTTTTAAGTTCTTTTTGAAGGCGTTCTGCAAAAAAATAACCTATAGCACTAAAGTACTTCATCGTTTCTGGTGTGCATATTTTCCATTCCCCGGGGACATTCATCTGAGGGTAAGGTGAAGAAAGCTTAGGAGCTGCAAAAAATCGTATGTTGGGATAATTAGCTTTTGCAATTTCTGCTTCTGCATTATCTATTCCGGAGCTTGCTGTCCACTCCATGTTTGATTGTCCGGAGCAGAACCACACTTCGCCTAACATGACATTTTTTAGCGAAAATTCATTATAGCCTTTTATGTTTACCGTATAAGGACCGCCCGCTTCAGTTGTTTTTACTAAAATTTCCCAATAGGCATCATTTCCGGGTGTAACTTTATATTCCTTATCTGTCCATGATGGCTTAATGGTAATTTCTTCGAATGGGCTTGCCCATCCCCAAAGTTTTACTTCGCTGTTACGCTGTAAAACCATATTGTCTGAAAAGAAAGAGGGCAATGATACATTGGCAAAGGCCGACATATAAGTAATAAGCAGAGCAGCTATCAGAAGGCTGTACTTTTTCATTTTGGTAATCGTTTTTTTCTTCTGCAAAGTCGAAATAATTATCTGCAGAACCTAATAATATCCTGTCAAATGATAAGAGTATTTATAAATGCAATAGCTAAAGTTAATATGTTTTTATTTGGGTTAAACATTGGTTAATTAACCTGTTAGCTTAAAAAGTGTTTTATAACTTTATAGAAACGCAAAAACACGCATCATGAGAAAAACAATTTTTATGCTGACGCTAATGCTGGTTTTTGGTATTGCCTCAGCACAGGTAAATAAGGTTGATCCGCCTACGGCTATGCCGTCTCCGGGAACACCGCCTACAGAAAACGCAACACAGGAGATAAACCGCGAAAAGGCTTATAAAACAAATTCGCCGGTTATTACTACACCATCTTCCACAATACAGGAGCCGATACCCTTGGCAAATCCCCTTAATGGAGCTGAGTCTCCGTATCCGGGAAGAACACTGGCTTATCCAAAACCGCAGGGTGCTTTACAGCCCGGAACAGCAATTACAACCGAAGATCCCGGAGGAACAAATAATAAACAAACTACGTTGCCTGCATCAAATACAACCAATCAGGGTAGAGTGCCATAAATCTTAGCATAGTAGTTTTCTCGGAGCTATATAAAAAAGCATCAGGTCTATCCTGATGCTTTTTTATTTGTCACAAGTCTTTGATTATTCTATTTAGTCGGTGGCGAATTTCTCGGCATCATAATCTTCAGGCTCACCGGGGCTAAATTTTTCATTATCTTTTTTCTGCACATTCTTAGATGAAGTGTCAGGCTTGTTCTGATTTGCTTTTTTTGAAGGCTTTTTATCAGGCTTGTCGGTGTGGGGTATCATTTTATGTACTTTGAGTTGATAATCTGTCAACACTGTTTATCCCTTCGATCTCATAAAAGGGAGTTATTTCCGGATTATGAAATGTAGTACTTCCAAAAATAGAAGTATAAATTGCTTCTTTTACGACTTTCATTGTATTGGGATTTAATTGGTTCTCTGTGCTTCTCGGGTTGTAACTTTTGAATTGTTTCCGGTACTTCCTGTGCCTGTCCCGGAGCCACTGCCTGCAGCACCACTGCTTCTTAAAGGGTTTCCGTTTTTGTCTACAGCATTATTTACATCACTGTTTTCAATCCTGTCAGTAATAGCCTGTTGTCTAGCGGCCTCGTCTTTAGCAGTAGTTGCTGATGAACCTGAACCTGTGGTGCCTGATGAGGTGCTAGTTGGTTTTTTAGTACTTCCGCTGCCAGATCCTGTTGCATTAATAGAAGTAGATGTAGTTGTTCCATCACTAACTGTGGTAGTTGTTTCATTGGTTGGAACGGTATCTTCATAAGTTACAGTAGTGCTTTGAGTAGTTGTCTGCGTTTTTCTGTCGCAACTGTTACATGATGTAAAAGCATTCATTCCGGCAACAATTCCCACACTAAATGCAAATTGTTTTATTAAGGTTATTGTTTTCATGTCTTAGGGTTTTGTAAGTTTCTACCTTAAAATTATTTAAAATAATAAAGGGATTTTGCTAACAAAAATCTAATTGTGAATACTATAACATTTGCATTGAATTGTGATTTATTGTAGTCTTTAAGCCAAAAAGAAAGGAGCTAAAAGCTCCTTAGTCCATTTTAAAGTAAAGTTGATTAATCATATAGCCATCTTAATCAAGATGATTATCTGTTATAGTGATGTTCTTTCCATCCCTCAAAGGATTTCTTCGGTTAACCAAATGGCTTTCGTGATGAGGAAAATTACCATTGTGCGAAGGGCATGTTGTTTTAGGGAAGGACGCTAGTTCGTCCGGATTGATGATTGCCGGGTCTTCATACGGAAAAGTAAAATTATCGTATGAATTTTTCATAAGGTTCGGGTTTCCGCCAAGGTCTCCCAGATCGTGGCGGTTAGATAAATAATTTGCCATAATCGTTTGATTTATAGATTAAAGATACAAATTATATTGCTAAGAACAGCCTTTTTTAGATTAATATTTTTTGCGGACATTAGTATTTTGGTAATAAAAATGCCTGTATAATAAAAAAAAGCCTTTTTAAGGCTTTTTTATTACATGAATCCGTCATTTTCAGGGTTGTTGTCAGTTCGTATAATATTACGTCCTTCTCTGACGGGCGTTCTTTTATTAACCAAATGGTTTTCACTTTCGTGTTCAACTTCTTTTGCGTCCATTATTTGTGAAGGTTTTGGAAATGATGCCAATTCCTGAGGATTTGTAATTGCCGGGTCTTCATAAGGCAGGTTGAACTCTTTTTTAGATCTATCAGATTTGTTTTTTAGATTTTCCATGATGTATAAATTATAAAACGGTTTAAAGCTTATTAAAGTTAAGGAGTTATTTAGCCATAATATCTTAAGGGTTCTATAATTAACGCTTGATTAACAGTGATTTGATAATGTTGTTTATCGAAGAAAAAGAACCTTTGAACGTTTTTATCTTTTTTTGTTTTATCAGTTTTATCTTCAGATTTATGTTTGTGTATATCAAATAATGTAGGGAGAATATGAAAAAGATTTTGCTGATAATTTTGGTCGCCATAGGAGTAGGAAGCTGTTCTGCAGATATGGAAGAAAATGATGTGCAGTACGGTAATTCGGCTACTCAAAAAGCAAATGTTTCTGAGTCGGTGACATTAGCAACAAGATCATGTTTTACAAATCTTTCAGCTCAGGTAAGTGTGAATTTGTCGAATGGATTGGGAAATCCGGTGGTTGTTTTTACACCGGTTATTTCAGGTTCGGTTCCGGCAACCACAACCTACAGAGTAAGGGTAGAGGTACAGCCATTATCTGATTGCGACGACATGAATAGCAACACGGGATCCCTGCTTACTTTTGGGCCTTCAGGAACCGTGCAAAACGTTATTGCGCTACCGCCCTCAATCTCTGTCTTGCCTGGCAGTATGCCTCTGTGCTATAAATGGAGGTTTGTTTTCGAAGGAATATCTACTGGCCAGAAATTGCCCTTTTGTATTTCGGCTTCTATTTGGTATGAATCGCCATTGTTCTAATTTTTGATTTTTAATAGTAGAAGAACCATCACCTTATGTGGTGGTTTTTTGTTTTTGGGCAAATGCTTCTTACATTTACACAAAACATCACTATGAAACCATTTCGTGTACTGGCCTCAGTTTTATCTGTTTTTATAATGTCGTGTTCCGGAAACGGCCAGCATTTAAAGGAATTAGGAAAAACCGACCTTAAAGAAATATCTGCGTTGGAATATCTTCCACAGTCAAAAACTTTATGGAGTCTGGAGGATAGCGGAAATAAAAATAAGCTTTACAAGCTGGATAGAAATGGTAAAACGCTTAGCGCAGTAACCATATCAAATCTTAAGAATATCGATTGGGAGGAAATGGCTTCTGACGAGCAGGAGAATCTGTATATTGGTGATTTTGGAAATAACGATAATACAAGAACAGATCTGGCTATTTATAAAATCGATAATAGCCAGTTAAGTCAAAAGACAGCTGAAGCTAGAGATAAGGTTTCATTTTCATATCCCGAACAAATGGAGTTTCCTCCTAAGAAATCGAAAATGATGTTTGATTGTGAAGCATTCTTCGAATTCAAAGGTAATTTTTACTTGTTTACCAAGAACAGAAGTGCAAAGTTTGATGGGAGTTTTTATGTTTATAAAGTGCCTAATATACCCGGAAACCATAAAGCACAGTTGCTGGGAGTAATGACTACCTGTAAAAACTTTAACCGCTGCGCCATAACCGCTGCTGATATAAGTCCGGATGGAAATAAGGTGATACTGCTAACAGGCGATAAGATAGTTGTTATCACCGATTTTGAATCGGGTAATTTTGCTAACGGAAAAACTGAAATGTTTGAGTTAGGTTTTGTTTCCCAAAAGGAAGGCCTTTGTTTTATAGATAATGATACCCTGCTCATCGCTGATGAGAAAGACAAACATGCAGGAGGTAAGCTTTATGAGCTTAAATTATCACATTTAAAAGCCAAATGAGAAACCAAAAGCGACACGTCCGCCTTCTGACCCCTGAAAGTAAGTTACCCTTGCTGTAGCGGCTCCTGCTGCATTTACCCATATACCGCCACCGTAGCTGTTGTGCCACTTACGAGAGTCGTCATTTTCCAGCCATACGCGTCCATAATCAAATCCGCCTAAGATACCGTACTGCATAGGGAGGAAGGCGCTTTTCCAACGGCCAAGCATTAGTCTCAGGTCACTGCTTTGTACATATCCCTGTTTTCCGGTAAAACGTTGCTGCCTGTAACCTCTTAAACCTGTATCGGCACCAAGAGTGGCTGCCTGATAAAATTCATAATTATTGTTGAATAACAACTTTGTTTTAAACGAAGTGGCAAATATAAACACGTCGTCATGCGAAATTTTATGTACAATATTCAGGTAACTTTCCAGATAGGGGAAATTACGCTCTAATTGGTCAAGACTTGTTTTCCATCCTCCCAAAAGGTTGAATTCAAGTCCCAGTGCCGGTAGAGATTTATTGTCGTAACTCGAGAAACTGTAGCGTGCGGTGGCTCCCATAAACTGACGATGCTCATATAAATAATCGTTTAAAGCACCCGGCTGGTTTACAAAACGACCTGCAGTTTCATCTACTTCAATAGATTCAAAAGGTATCTGGAATTCGACAGTGCTGTTATTTCTTCCATTTCTGAACAAAGAAGGGGCAGCTCTGAATACCTGAAGTTTTACCCTGTTATAATCCATTCCCAAATCATCGTCAAAGTTTAGGGTTTCGTTTCCATTCCCAAAATAGTTGATACTGAAGTTAGGACTTGTGTACAAGGCATCAAGGCCAATGTTCCACTTACTGGCAACGTTCATGAATTTGCCTTTGTATATCAGCTCAAAACCATTGGTTGCAAAATAATAGTTTGCTTTTACCTCATGTTTTTGAGAAAATGGCCTTCTGTTAAAGTTGTTGATGGTGTAACCTCCGGCAGCCCCCATTTTTACCCCGTCATCGGGGTTGTAGCCAATCGTTGGATAAAGCGTCCATACATTATACTTAGGTTTTTTGTAATCGTAACTGTTGGTTTCGTAATCATTGGTCAGCAACAGCCTGGTTTTATGGTCCACAGTATAAGTATTTGGTTTACTTTTAAAGTCATAAACCTTAACTTTTTTGCCGTTTTGAATGTTGTATGTGTCATTGTTCTGTCCGCCCAGCAGTCTTATGGATATGGCTTTTTCAGGCTTGCCTGTTACTTCATAAATGTCGTCATCATCTAACCCATAGATCCATATTTCTTTTGTTTCACGCTTATTGTATGTTTTGTCCAGCGTCAGTATTTCGGTACCATCCTTTTTAATGCAATACATTTTTACCTGAGTGTTGCCATGTGGCATCCGGGTAATGCTGAATCTTTCTTTTTTATCTGTACCGGCAATTAGTACAGTTTTTAATAATACCTCACGATATTCAAGGGCATATTTTTGAAGATCTGACCTACGCTTTTTTAGAGTTTCTTTAATTTTAGCAATAGTTTCGTCCTGTACTTCCTGAGGGAGGCCAGCGAAAGCTTTTTCTATAGCCTCATCGTTAAGTTCGTTTTGTAGTTCCTGAGTTGCTTTTATCCATACGCTTTCCCCTGATTTTGTTATGAATGCCAAATCCTGCGGATAAGCTTCCATATTGAACCATTTTATGCTAGGAATACGCTCTTTAAAGCTTCTCATGTGTCGTAACGGAGGAGCCGTCATAATTAGGGTTAAGGCAACTCCGCCATATTTAGCAAATGCCTGATCGCGATCGCGAGGAATGGGTCTGTAATAAATACTGTCTTTAGTATTGAATCTCGACCAGCGCCATTGGTCAGAATGCCTGTCCCAATCGCCGGTAAGCATATCAAAAAGACGTGCTTTGATATAGGTCGGCTCATCGATGACATATTTTTTGTCCTTTTGAAGATTAAGCAATACATCATCTGTACTTTCAATGGCATCAGGTTTACCAAAACTTCCAAGGTCTTTATGTTCATCCGAAGGGCGTTCTTCGACCATGTACAGTTGATCGCCATACTCTATATTGAATTCTTTCAGTGCATTTTGTTTGGGAATATAATACAATTCAGGATTAGTATGGTATATGCCGGCAGCTTCGGCAAGATCATCCATAATAAAAGGCGTATAAGGATGATTTGTAGTGTAAAAATCCAAAAGAAAATCTTCTACATAAGTTCCTTCGTATGAATCGCCTATGTATCGTGTTTTAAAAGCAACGGCCTGAAGGAAACGGGTAGCGCTTTTCTTTACGCCACGCATTACATATTCTTTTCCGTTTTTATCCAATAGCCTGACTGACATCGACTGATGCCCACCTCCGGCTCTCCCGGGGGTAAGTCCTCCGTAAAGTGTATCTAATGATGCTGAAGGAACTGTAATCGGTAAGCTGAAATACTGTCGATAATGTGTACCCATTAAAAAGCTGTATACGCCGCTTCTTTTGGTCATTTCAGGAGTATACACCGATGTTGTTACGGTAGCCGGAAAAGTGTTAGGGTATGTTGTTGTAAATGGTTCCGGTTTTTTAAGTAAAGGAGTTTCAAATAGTTTTGTTTCTACATTGTCTTTTACTCCGTAGTAGGTTACCTTAGAGTTGCCATTTTTTAAAATGTCAACTACAGCATAACCGTTCCCGCCATAAGAAAAGTCATTGTCATATATGGCTCTTGCAGCTTCTTCTTTAGATCCGGAACCGCTTATTATCTGATGGATATTTTCAAAGTAAATGTATTGCAGGTTATGGTCATGACCTGAAACTACAATAACATTGTCTTTATCCTGGATTAATGTTTTTATCCTTTTTGAAAGTGTCGCATATATGGGGCTTTGCTGATCCTGTGTGCTTGCACCTGAAGTTTTGCGCAATAAATTGATAACAGAGCCCAGTACAGGTAATGGGATTTTGCTCTGGAAGGGAAATAAGTTTTTTTCAAGTGAAAATTGCCCGCCATGCGTACCATTGCTCAATAATGGATGATGTATCGCTAACAGTATTGTTTTGTCTGAATTCTTATTAAGCAGTCCTTCAAGTTCTTCAAAAAGATCTTCACGGGTTTTAAGGGTACAATCATCATTAATTGTGGGGTATTTGTCCCAGTCCTCAATATACCATTGGCTGTCTATGGTTATAAGCAGGGTGCTATCGCCTAATTTGACATCATTAATGCCGCATCCCTTGCCGGGAAGGAAGGCCTTTTTTTCTTTCAATCCTAATTTTATGAAAGCTTCTTCTTCTTCAAGGCCTTTTAAACCATAATACCAGTCGTGGTTGCCGGGAATAAAGTAGGTTTTGCCATCAAAAACTGATGCAAGAGCCATCTGGCTGTTTAAAGATGCTTCTGCTTCTTTTCTTTCCTCACCGGCATTTTTTGGTGGCATTCCAAGAGGGTATATGTTGTCGCCAAGGTAAAGTAAAGTGGTATTCTTTCCTGAAGTCTTAAGTCTTTCGGCAACCTTAGCAAGCAACTGTTGCGAATTAGGATGTGTAGCATAGCCGGCATCTCCAACAAGGAAAATGCTTTGCATACTCTCTGAAGCAGTAGTTTCGGTACTGTCTTTTACAGGAGTAAGAACTGCTTTTCCGTACTGCGGCTTATGTGTAGCGCAAGAATTTAATACTAATGCAATAAAAAGAAAAACTAAGAGTTTTATATTTGCTTTTACTATTATGTTACGCCAAAAGAATTTCATAATTTGGTGGTGTTAAATTCCTGCTTATGAATATTGTTCAAGAAGCCGAAAATTTTGTTTTTGGTTTATTCAAAGATAAACTATCTCCTGATTATATATACCACAATTTTAACCATACTTTGCGTGTGGTTAATAATGTACGGATTATTGCAGCTGCTGAAGGTGTTAGTAAGGAAGATGCCGAATTACTACTGCTTGCTGCCTGGTTTCATGATTCGGCTTATATCGACGGTCCTGTTAACCACGAAGAGCGTAGTGGCGTTATAGCCGGAGAGTTTTTGCGTGAAAAAGGATACGGAGACGATGCAGTTGCCAAAGTAGCGTCGCTTATAAAGGTAACTAAGCTGGGTACCAGTCCGGAAACTCGCGATGAAAAGATTATGAGAGATGCAGATTGTTCCCATTTTTCGGACCCTAATTACTGTGATCTTTCACAACTGTTGAGAGAAGAATGGAAAATAACACAGGGCAAAGAATTTAGCGATATGGAATGGGCGCTTATTAACAGAAATGTACTGATACATGAGCACCGTTTTTATTCAGATTATGGTAAAGAAAAGCTGCAGCCGCTTAAAGAAGCAAATATTGCCAGACTGCAAAATGTAATATCTGAAATAGAACAGAAGCAGAAAGACGATTCTAAAGACAAGGAAAAGAAAGAGAAGAAGGAAAAAGATAAGAAAGAAAAGGAAGGCAAGTCGGAGAGGGGTATTGATACCATGTTTCGTGTAACTTTAAGTAATCATACCCGTCTTAGTGATATTGCCGACAGTAAAGCCAATATCTTGCTTTCTGTAAATGCTATTATTATTTCGGTGTCGCTTAGTACGCTTATACCAAAGCTTGATAGTGCAAGTAATGCCCATTTAATAATACCAACATTCATTATGGTGTTTTTTAGTGTAGTGTCTATCATATTTGCGATAATGTCAACAAGGCCCAAGGTAACCAGCGGGACCTTTACCCGAAAGGATATCGAAGATAAAAAGGTAAACCTGCTTTTCTTTGGAAACTTTTATAAAATGCCTATAACTGAGTATGAGTGGGCAATGAATGAGATGATGAAAGACAGGGATTACCTGTACAACTCCATGATAAAAGATTTGTATTACTTGGGATTGGTCCTGAACCGAAAATATAAATTACTGCGTATTACCTATACCATATTCATGATTGGTATAATAAGTTCCGTAATAGCATTTGTATATGCTTTCAAAGCAATGTAATACTAAAAATGCCACTGATAAAGTGGCATTTTTTATTTGTTTGATATTTCCTTTAAAAGATTTTCGTAGCTCATCATCTCAGTTGAGTTGAGGTTGTTGCTGTAAAGAATGCCCACGCGGAGTGCTTTTAATCCTGTTACACCCTGAAGATCTTCTACTTCAAAACTCTCAATTTTATTGTCGAGCATATTGTTATGCTGAAGGTACTGTATGTATCTTTTATACTCGATTTCTTCCTGACGGTGCGAATAAACGATTGTAATTTTACCTTTTTCGGTAATACGCTGTGTAGTACCTTTTATATAAGCTTTGTCAATACGTTTTTTTACAACTTCATAGCGGGCATTGTAGGTGCCGTCTACGTCAAAACGTTTTTCGTCCATCCTGAAACGTATTGAAATAGGCGAACTGAATACCAGTATCAAAGAAGTTACGTCAAGGTCATAAGGCAGGGTAGGGCGAATCCTGTAATACTCATTTTCCATTTCACACATGGCCTGTAACTGCCACAACCTAAGATTACTTAGGTATAGCGGGCTATAGTTTTGGTTAGGTGATATTGAGGCTCCTATGTACAGGTTATGCTCTACGCCATCGGTTTTAAAACGCTCATAATAATGAGGGAAAAAGGCTTGCGCTTCGGACTGTTTCTTGTCAAGCACTTCAGCCATTTGTTTGTTGATCATCGATAGAGTATCGTCAAAATCCTTACGGCTTTCGTAAACCATTTTTACTTTACTGTCGAGTGTGTCAAAGTAAGCCTTTATTTTTTCGTGCACTTCATCGTTTGTAGTGTCAAAATGCTGAAGAACCGGATGTATTTCATTAGCAATATAACTTTGAACTATAGATTCGGTATCGGCTTTTAGCGAGTTTTTAAGTTCGCTCTCCATGTTCTCCAACTCATAGATATGCTGCTCAATAAGAGGAAGCTTTTCCTGTTTGTGTATAAAACGGAATACTGATAAAAGTTTTTCAATCTGGCGAATCAGGTCTTTTTCTATTGATTCGTTTCGTGCTGTAGAAGATCCTTTTATGTCAATTTGTCCGTAAAGCGGATATACTTCCTTAAAAACGATTTCTTTATACGCCAGGTTCTCTTTATCCGGGCTAACAATATGCTTAAGTGCTTCTTCCTTGAATTTCCAGTAAACACTATGGTGTATGGCAGTATATTCATTCTGGATTATAGCATCAATTTCGTTTTGCAGTTCAGAATAGTTACGGTCAATGGTATCGGTAAGGAATGGCAGTACATAATCGAGCTTAACAGCATTTATACTGTTTAGTT
Source organism: Flavobacterium suzhouense (assembly GCF_042684765.1). NCBI lineage: Bacteria > Pseudomonadati > Bacteroidota > Flavobacteriia > Flavobacteriales > Flavobacteriaceae > Flavobacterium > Flavobacterium suzhouense. The sequence goes on from NZ_JBHUMD010000027.1 coordinate 49,461, forward strand.
CACGTGGTCTTGCTGAGACTACTTCAAAAAAGCCCAATAGCTTTTCATTTTTTATGATGGGAGCAAGAATACAGCTCTTAATGTTTTGCGACAGTAAATGCTCCGCAAAGTCTTTATCAACAGCATTGTTTTCGAGATAAGCTTCTACATCAGATATGATGTAGCTCTTTTTTTCGTCGAGCATTGTCTGAAGTGTTTCATGACAGAAAACTTCATTACAGCTCATCTCGTCACATCCGGATAATATATAACTTTTTAGGGGTTTAAAAGGCGCGATCTTAAACATGTTGTCTTCCATGTTTATCTCGGTAAAACCAATGTGTAAATCAGGTATACGATAGATTGACCTGAAAATATCCTCAAATCTCTCTTTTATAGCAGCTTTGTCATGATGACTACTGTTGGCTAATAATAAATTTGTTTTTAAGTTAGAAATAGCAATTTCGCTTGTAGCATCAAATAGCGAAATGATACCAAATCCTTTTACTACCCAGCTTTCAGGAGGGAATTTTTGTTTCCAGAGCTCGAGGTCATCAAAATTATTCATAAGGAGTGTTATGTCCTCGGGAGTAATTGCTATGGCCTTTTCAGTAGGGATTATCTCTAAAAAATCGGCATTATATAAAATACGATAATGTTTCATGATACCGTCCTGATCGGGAATATCATAAAACAAAGGCCTGCTGAAATCAAAATGCTGGCCGTAATAACCATTTAACACAAGGCAACAGCAGAAAACATAAAATTCATGCTGCTCAAAATTACGTATAGCCATGCCAAAATCGTCACCTGCATTGGCAAGAATATCTTCAAAACGTTCAGTACGGTTGAAGGTAAAATTAAAAAAAGGTATTGCCGCGGCCTTTATCTCATTTTTTTGAAGTGCTGTTGGGAAAAGGTCGGCAAGCAGGTTTTTTATAAGGTCTTTATGTTTTTCGAGTTGCGAAAGGTCCGAAATTCCATCACGTAGCTCCGGAAAAGGGGAGGTGTGCCTCAACAGTGCCTTTGCATAGTCTGAGCGGTAGTCTACATCCGATTCGGCTATTTTCTCAAGAGCTTCCAGTACTTTGTGGAAGGAAATGCGTGCAACCAGCGGACTTATAATTTCATTTTCATCATCCATTTTCATTGTAGAAAATTTATTTAATGTAAAGGTAGGTAATTTTAACATTCAATAATTAAAATGCGGTATTTCTTGTCATAGTTCAAGATTAATTGTCAGAACCTTATGACGGCATTTTGAGGGATTGTTATTTTATGCTTATTTTGCATATATCATACCATTTGCATGAATCAGCCTGTAAACTTATCTTTTCCTGACAAAATTTCACTTACCGTAAAAAGGGAAGATTTGCTGCATCCTCATATTTCAGGGAATAAGTTCCGAAAACTCAAATACAATATACTCGAAGCAAAGAAACTCCAAAAGAAGGCTTTACTAACATTTGGAGGTGCTTTTTCTAATCATATAGCGGCTACTGCCGCCGCAGGAAAAGAATATGGCTTTGCTACAGTAGGAGTGATAAGGGGTGAAGAATTGGTTAATAAAATTGGGGATAACCCAACATTAAAGTTTGCACAGCAATGCGGCATGCAGCTTAAATTTGTAACAAGGGAAGAGTATCGCCTTAAGACTGAGACTGAGTTTATTAAAAGGCTGGAGGCTGAGTTTGGTGATTTTTATCTTGTTCCTGAGGGAGGAACAAACGAGCTTGCTGTAAAGGGATGTGAGGAGATGTTGTTGCCGGAAGATCAACGATTTACGCATGTTGCTTGCGCTGTAGGTACCGGAGGTACTATTTCGGGACTAATCCGGTCAGCATTTCCCGGACAGAAAGTACTGGGCTTTCCGGCACTTAAGGGTGAAGGTTTGTCAGATGATATTTGTAAATTTGTCCCGCAAAGAAACTGGCAATTGATAACGGAGTATCATTTTGGAGGCTATGGTAAAGTGACAGAGGAGCTTATCGTTTTTATAAATGATTTTTTTGATAAAACCGGCATACCGTTAGATCCTGTTTATACAGGAAAGCTGTTTTTTGGCGTTATAGATTTAATTCATAAAGGTTATTTTCCTGAGAACTCGGATATTTTACTTATCCATACGGGAGGATTGCAGGGAATTGCCGGAATGAACAAGGAATTACTAAGAAAGAAACTACCTATAATTAAAACCTGATATATGTTAAAAAGAATTCTGGCTTTAACTGTACTAAGTTGTTTTTTGTTAAGCTGCGGATCGTCTAAATCACGAGTGCAGACTACCAAAAACGGTACAGCCAAAACAAGAACTGCAAGAAATACCAAACCTGTAATAAAAACTACAACTGGCACGGCTTCGTCTTCAACAAAAAAGACAGAAACCCTGGAGTCTACTTCAAAAACTGTTGTGTATTCAGAGGTTGTAAAGGCTTATATTCAGGATTTTAAAGAAGTGGCAAAAGGAAATATGCGCAGTCATGGCATTCCGGCAAGTATTATTTTAGCGCAGGGTATTCTTGAATCTGGTGCAGGAAGGGGTACGCTTTGTATTTCAGCTAATAATCATTTTGGAATAAAGTGCCATACTGACTGGACAGGTGAAAAAGTATATCATGATGATGATTCTGAACAGGAATGTTTTCGCAAGTATAAAGATCCTGCGGGTTCTTATGAGGATCATGCCCTTTTTCTTACTTCAAGAAGCAGGTATGCATCATTATTCAAGCTAGATAAAGATGATTATGAAGGCTGGGCACACGGTTTAAAGGCAGCCGGTTATGCAACTGATCCTAAATATCCTGCAAAGCTTATCGGCCTGATTGAAAACTATGGACTTGCACAATATGATGCAGAAGTACTTAACAAAAAGTATGAAGCAAAGCCAAAAACTACATCTCCTGTGGCTAGTACACCACAACCTTCGTCAACGGCACCTAAATATGGTACCTATACTGTTCAAAAAGGAGATACACTTTACTCTATTTCGAAAAAACACAATCTTACTGTAGATCAGCTAATGCAGCTTAATGATATGTCGAGCAATGCATTATCAATAGGTCAGGTATTAAAAGTTAAATAAATATGTTATATCAAAGAAGCAGCCAGCTGTTCGCTGAGGCAGAACAGGTTATTCCGGGCGGCGTGAACTCTCCCGTACGTGCTTTTAAAGCAGTAGGAGGAACTCCAATTTTTATTAAAGAAGCTAAAGGGCCTTATATTTATGATGAGGATGGCAATAAGCTTATAGATTATATTAACTCATGGGGTCCGATGATTTTAGGACACGCCTATGAGCCGGTAGTGAATGCTGTAATTGAAAGGGCTAAAAAAGGGACGTCTTTCGGAACTCCTACGGCACTTGAAACTGAGATCGCTGCACTTGCAGTATCTATGGTGCCTAATATCGATAAAATTCGTTTCGTAAACTCAGGTACAGAAGCATGTATGAGTGCCATACGTCTTGCCAGAGGGTGTACAAAACGCGATAAGATCATCAAATTTGCAGGATGCTATCATGGTCATTCGGATTCATTCCTTATCCAGGCAGGTAGTGGTGCTGTTACTTTTGGTACACCAAACAGTCCGGGTGTAACGCAGGGAACTGCAAAAGATACTTTGCTTGCTACTTACAACGATCTTAAAAATGTTGCAGATCTTTTTGCTGCCAATAAAAATGAGATAGCAGCCATAATCATTGAACCTGTTGCAGGAAACATGGGCTGTGTTCCGCCGGCAGAGGGCTTTTTAGAAGGTTTAAGGCAGCTTTGCGATGAAAACGGCACGTTACTTATATTCGATGAGGTTATGACCGGATTCAGGCTTGCAAAAGGTGGTGCGCAGGAACTTTTTAATATTAAAGCCGATATTGTTGCTTTTGGTAAAGTAATAGGTGGAGGATTGCCTGTTGGTGCGTTTGCAGCCCGTAATGAAATCATGAATTACCTTGCGCCACTAGGCCCGGTATATCAGGCGGGTACATTGTCGGGAAATCCATTAGCAATGGCAGCAGGTCTTGAAATGCTTAAAGCACTGAACAATGATACTGATGTGTTTAAAAGGCTTGAGGAAAAGACGGCTTATCTTGAAGCGGGAATTCGCAAACAATTAGATGGTGCTAATGTTGTTTATACCATAAACAGAAGAGGTTCTATGATATCGGTTCATTTTGATGCTACTCCGGTAACCGATTTTAAATCGGCGGCTAACGGCGATAATGAAACCTTTAAAAAATTCTTCCACGGATTACTAAAAGAAGGGGTTTATATTGCTCCTTCGGCTTACGAAACGTGGTTTATTACCGATGCATTGACTTATGAAGATTTAGATGCTACAATAGCAGCGATTGGCAGGGTTGCTCAAACTTTGTAAATACACAAATAGCTATAAAAAAAGCTTCTGCATTGCAGAAGCTTTTTTTATAATATAATCCCGCTTTTAGTGGGTAAGGATGTTCATTAACTGAGCATTACCTTCAACTTTAGCAACCTGAGCCGGCTCAAGGTATGATTTCATTTGCGCTTCTACGTAGTCTGCAAGAACAGCTTTACGCTCACTGCTTAGGTCTTGAGCTAAATCCATGTGTTTTTGCTCAAAAAGCCCTTTTAGTTTTACTTTTTGATCTGCATTAAGTTTTACAAACTCAGAAAGCGTATTAACATCTTTAATAGCAGCTTCGCTGAAAGCAGCCTTTTTGCTTAATGCTTCCTGGTTAGCAGCAGGCTTGGTAGCAACTGCTTTTTTTTGTTGTGCATTTGCATTAAGCCCGAAAGCAAGCATCACAACGAAAAGTGCAACTATTTTTTTCATAATTTTAAAGTTTTTGGTAGAAAGTTTATGTTTATATAACATCAAATCTAATTAATTTGATTATTAACACAAAACTTTACACAAAAAAATTACCTTCTGTTATGAATTTTGTGTTTTCTTTCATTTTTTCTCAATTCATGATGTTTTTCTTTTCTAAGTTGTTCAAACTTCGTGAATTGATCTTCAGAAAGAATTTTTTTCATTTCGCGATTCATCGCGATTCTGTTATCAAGCATTTTGTTTTTAAGAGCGAATCGCTCATCTGCTGTCAATTTTTTCCCTGCCTGTCTTTCCGCCATGTGCTGCCTTCTGAATTCTGCACGTTGTTTGCCTTGTTCAACAAGAAGCTCCTTAACATCTTTTTGCTGCTTTTCGTTCAGGTTTAGTGCCAACGTCATTTTTTTAGATTGCAATTCTGCTCTTTGTTCCGGTTTTAGAGGTTCCGGTTTGTCATTTTTTTGTTGTGCATTAGCGCCTACAGTCATTGTCATTGCCATTGCTAAAATCCACATTTTCATAATTATAATTTTTAAAGTTATACCCATTAGACATTTTAAGTGGAATAAAGGTTTAATTTTTTTAACTGTTAAACTTTTTATTTAACAAATGGGATTTATCTTTGCGGCGTGAAAAAAGCAATATTAATAGTAATTGTAATGATGTTACTAAAGCCTGTAATGCCGGTTTTGGATTACGTCATCAATTACGATTATATCGCTAAAGAGCTTTGTGAGAACAAGACAAAACCTCAAATGCACTGTAACGGTAAGTGTCATCTTATGAAAGAGCTTGCCAAAGCTGCAGAAGAGCAAAAGCAGGAGTCAGACAGAAAATCGGCCCAGGAAAATGCTGAGGTGCTTTTTTTTCAGGCTCCGGTTGAATTTGCTTTCTCTCCGGTAATAGTGATTCCTTATTCTAAAAATGAAACAGTTTATTGCAACTTGTATTCGCATAGTAATACTGTTTCTTTTTTTCATCCCCCCGTGTTTATTTCTTAAAGTTATTTGTCCTGAAATATGTTGTGCTGCTTTTGTGGCCTGCATATCCTTAATTATCCTGATAGCCATGGCTTTCGGGGTTTCTAATCGTATACTTTAAAAAATTAAACCAAATGAAATTCCAAATAAAATATTTTGCAGCTGTATTGGCTGCAGCAAGCCTTTTTGTGTCATGTAATAACGATGATGATTCTGCAATTGTAGAAGGTACACACGGTGATGCCGAACTTTTCTTTGATAACGGTGTTGCCGGAGATGCTCTTATAATAGGTAATACATACACTAATTCTAATGGTGAATCGCTAACCATTAATCGTTTTAATTACATCATTAGTAATGTTGTCCTGATCAGGGAAGATGGTACAGAGTACGTTTATCCAAAAGAAGAAAGCTATTTTGTTATCAACCATGCTGATGAGTTGCAAACAGTTCATCTTGAAGGGGTAGCTGCCGGAGATTATAAAAAGATACGTTTTGGTATAGGTGTAGATCAGCAGCGTTACCTTCAGGGAGAAACAGCACAACAAAGCTTTTGGGATCTTGCTGCGGCTAACGACCTTACCTGGACGTGGTCTACAGGATACCGTTTTATAAACTTTGAAGGGGTATTTACTTCAACTGCTGATGCAGAAGCCAAACCATTCCAGGTGCATCAGGGCAGTAATACAGCAACTGATAACTACAGAGAGGTAACGCTTGATTTGCCTACTACTGCTCGTGTTCGTGAAAACGAGCAGCCGAGCATCCATATTAAAACAGATATAAATGTTTTGCTTGACGGCGATACTAAAATATTATTGCAAAATAACCTTAACGGCGCCGGTACTGCTGCTGCTATTATGGGAGGTCAGAACCTGATTGATATTGCGGCAAATTCATTGAAAATGTTTACGGTAGATCACGTGCACAATGGGGTAGGTAGTCATCATGAATAAACTCTCATGAAAAATGTATTATTAGCAGTATTGTCATTCCCGTTGCTTTTATCGTGCGGGAATGATGATGCTGATCTTTATGAGGAAATAAATGAACAGCTGGAGTTGAATGTTCCGGCTAATTTTCCACCAATGGCACAGGATATATCCTATAATTATCCTACCCAGAAGGGGTTTGAACTTGGGCGAAAGCTGTTTTACGATGGCAGGCTTTCGGCAGATAATACCATTTCCTGTTCGTTTTGTCATGAGCAGGCTACAGCCTTTACACATCACGGACATCAGCTAAGTCATGGTATTAATAATCTTGAAGGGATTCGTAATGCTCCTGCCGTACAAAATATGGCTTTTCAGAGTGAATATTTTTATGATGGTGCTTCTAATAGTATTGAAATGCTGTCAATTGCACCAATTCACAATCCGGTAGAAATGAATGAAACGCTTGAGGGGATTGTAGTTAAACTGAAACAGGACAAGGAGTATGTAAGGCTCTTTAAGCAGGCTTTTGAAGATCAGCAGGTTTCTTCGGGTAATGTGCTTAAAGCACTGGCTCAGTTTATGACAATGATGGTTTCAGCCAATTCAAGATACGATAAATATGTGCGAAATGAAGGCGGTGTTCTTTCTCAGCAGGAATTACTGGGGATGCAGCTTTTTCAGCAAAAGTGTGCTTCATGCCATAAAACTGATTTATTCACCGATAGTGCGTTTCGTAATAATGGATTGCCGCCCAATCCTAACTTAAATGATAAGGGCAGGGAAGTGGTGACCGGTTTTGAAACAGACAGATATAAATTTAAAGTGCCAAGCTTACGAAATGTTGCGCTTACGGCACCTTACATGCATGATGGGCGCTTTGGGTCATTGGAGTCGGTACTGAATCATTATTCAAACGGAGTAAGGCAGAATGAAACGCTTGATCCGATACTTAATCAAAATGGGGTATTGGGAATCTCAATGACCCAGGAAGAAAAAGATGCTATTATAGACTTTCTTAAAACCTTAACAGACGAGGAATATATAAATAATCCTTTGTTCTATTATAAAACATAACGAATGAAAAAATATATAATAATTGTTCTTTTAATATGCCAGGCTACACTCGCGGGTACTGCTAAAGATAGTTTAGACTTAAATTATAGTAGGTATGTCCCAGCTTATGAATTTGAGGATTTTTGTGATGCTTGTGGTTGCTCGGCGAGTGGCGGGGGTATGGGTTTTAGTTCTATGCTCAACCAAAATTTTGTAGGTCTGCGTTATATGTATCAAAGTTATACCAGCCGTGAGGGAATATTTAATAATTCTCCGTGGATCGATGAGAATTTTAATACCATTCAGGCCTGGGCCAGGATACCCGTGTTTAAAAATTTTCAGGTGTCTGCATTGGTTCCCTATCATTTTAACAGTCGTACGCCGTCTACAGGAAAACAAACGATAGAAGGTATTGGGGATATTACATTATTAGGTTTATATACCATTTACCAGACCCATAAAGATAGTACTCTTTTTGTGCATACCTTACAGGCTGGTGCCGGAGTAAAAGCGCCAACGGGTAAATATAACGGTGCTAATAATGGCAGTGTAAATCCGAGCTTTCAGTTGGGCACCGGAAGCTGGGATTATATGTTGGCTACAGAGTATGTTATAAAACATAAACAATGGGGTTTCAATACTATGCTCAACTATATCTTAAAGACAAAAAATGATGAGCATTATCAGTTTGGTGATCAGTTTAATTATGCCGGTACATTGTTTTATGTAGTGGAGAAAGAAAAGCTCACCCTGGTGCCTCAGGTTGGTTTGGCCGGGGAGGTATATGCTTCTAACCGACAATATGATGAGGATGTACCTAATACTAAAGGAGATATTCTTTTCGGAAAGGCAGGACTTGAAGTGGGGAGCGGTAAATTTTCTATGGGCGTAAATGCTATGCTTCCAATAAGTCAAAATCTTACAGGAGGTAAGGTAGAAGCAAACTACAGGTTGGCAATCAATCTGAATTATAGTTTGTAATTGTGAGGGAAGTAACAAAAAAAAGGCTCCCGCTGGGAGCCTTTTCTTATATATGCAAGGTAATTATCCTTTGTATTCTACTGTTTTAGATTCGCCTTCTACAGTAACTTTGACAAGTCCGTGTTTAGCTAATCCTTTCATGGCAGCATCCCATTTCTTTCCGCTTAATCCTGCCTGGGTTTTAAGGGCGTCAAGAGCAAGTTGTCCGGCTGCTTTAAGTAGTTCAGCTACCGCTTTTTCATCTTCGGTAAGTTCAGGGCCTTTTTTCTCCGGACGCATCTGAGGGAAGAACAGAACTTCCTGAATAGATGGGTTGTTAGTAAGGAACATGATAAGTCTGTCCATACCTATACCTAAGCCTGATGTAGGTGGCATACCATATTCAAGTGCTCTAAGGAAGTCATTGTCAATAAACTGAGCTGCTTCAACATCCCCACGCTCAGAAAGTTTAAGCTGCGCTTCAAAACGCTCTCTTTGGTCGATAGGGTCGTTAAGCTCTGAATATGCATTAGCAATCTCTTTACCGCATACCATAAGCTCGAAACGCTCGGTAAGTTCCGGATTGTCACGGTGCTCTTTACAAAGCGGACTCATCTCTTTTGGATAGTCAGTAATAAACGTTGGCTGAATGAAGTTACCTTCACATTTTTCACCAAATATCTCGTCGATAAGCTTGCCTTTACCCATAGTGTCGTCAACAGCGATACCCATGCCTTTAGCGGCTTCATATAGTTCTTCTTCAGTTTTGCCTGTAATATCAAAACCTGTAAACTGTTTGATGGCATCTGTCATGGTAACACGTGCATAAGGAGCTTTAAAGCTTACTTTGTGTTCTCCAAAAGTGGCTTCAGGAGTACCATTTACCTCCATTGCACAGTGCTCAAGCAGGTTTTCTGTAAATTCCATCATCCAGTTGTAGTCTTTGTAGGCTACATATATTTCCATCGCGGTAAATTCAGGATTGTGTGTCCTGTCCATACCTTCATTACGGAAGTTTTTAGAGAATTCATAAACACCGTCAAAACCACCCACAATAAGTCTTTTTAAGTAAAGCTCATTAGCAATCCTCATATACAAAGGAATATCAAGGCTGTTGTGGTGAGTGATGAAAGGCCTTGCCGATGCTCCACCCGGAATTGATTGCAGGATAGGTGTTTCTACTTCAAAATAACCTTTGTCGTTAAAGAAGTTACGCATTGCGTTGAACAATTTTGTTCTTTTAACGAATACCTCTTTTACCTGCGGGTTTACCACAAGGTCTACATAACGCTGGCGGTAACGAAGTTCAGGATCGCTGAAGCTGTCAAACACATTTCCATCAGCATCTGTTTTAGGCATAGGGAGCGGACGAAGTGTTTTGCTTAACAGCGTAAGTTCTTTTACTCGGATTGATTTCTCACCAACCTGAGTTGTGAAAAGCTCACCTTTTACACCTACAAAATCGCCAAGGTCAATTAGTTTTTTGAATACTTCCGTGTAAAGTGTTTTATCTTCTCCGGGACAGATTTCGTCACGGTTAATATAAACCTGTACGCGTCCTTCGCTGTCCTGAAGCTGTGCAAAAGCAGCTTTACCCTGGTCGCGGATAGACATTAAACGTCCTGCAACTACAACCTTCTTACTTTCAGAAAAATCGTTCTTTACCTGTTTAGATGTATGATCTACAGGATAAAGGTTTGCGGGATACGGATTGATGCCGAGTTTTCTCAGCGCATCCAGTTTTTCTCTACGAATGATTTCTTGTTCTGAAAGCTGCATGATTTATAATGTTTTTTAAGCCTGCAAAGATAATGATTATTAACAAATAATCAATTTGCAGATTATGCTTTCTAAAAGCTTTTTGGGTTGCGCTTTATTGTATATTTGACATTCAAAACAATTTTACCAACACCAATGAAAACAAAATTATATACTGTTTTAGCATTACTGCTGCTTGTATTTACGACCTCGTGTAATTTTACCGAAAATATTACCATAAATCCTGATGGTTCGGGCAATATGACCATGGCTATGGATGGTTCTACACTTATGGCCCTGGCAGGAGAAGAGATTGCAAGTGAAACAGGTGGAAAAAGAACAGATACCATTATGGATTTTAGCGCGCTTTTAAAAGATAAAAAAGACAGCATTGCTAAAATGCCGGAACAGGAAAGGAGAATGCTGCAGGCGCTAAGCAATATGAAAATAAAAATGCTGATGGATCCTGAAACATCGGAGTTTAAGTTTGATATGATTTCAGATTTTAAAAAAATTGATGAACTTCAGGATATGATGAAGCTTATTAATGAAGCACGTAATATGGATAAGAACGGATTAGGTGAGGCTGCGGGAATGATGAATAATAATTCTGTAGTTAAATATTCGTATGACGGGAAAAAATTCATTAGAAAGGTTGAGCTTCCTGAAACGTTTCAAAAGCTTCCGGATAGTCTTAATGCTTATATGGAAATGATGGGTGCATCGGAGTATGTCTTGAAGTATAAATTTCCGAAGAAAATAAAATCTGTTTCAGACAAGAAGGCAGTTATTGGCCAGGACGGTAAATCGCTTACTTTGGTTTATTCGTTTTCAGATTATTTGTCCGACCCTAAGAAAATGGGGTTAGAGGTCGAATTTGTGAAATAGAAATTTTATCATCATCAAAACAGGTTAAGGCCTGTTTTTTTTGTGGACAGGATTAATGTTACAGGAGGCAATAAGTTTTGTAAATTTGTAATGCGATTTAAGCTTAAATGAAGATGAATAAAAAAGTGCAGTTTTCTGATCTTGGGGTTAGAGATTATAAAGATACTTGGGAGTTTCAGGAAAAACTATTTCAGGAAATTTTAGATATAAAAATAAGAAACAGGAGGGAAGAGCTTTCGCTTGAAACGCCTAATCATCTGTTGTTTGTAGAGCATCCGCATGTTTACACACTTGGAAAAAGCGGTGATATTGATAATCTGCTTATTAACGAAAAGCAACTTGAGGTAAAAGGGGCAACTTTTTACAAGATTAACAGGGGAGGAGATATAACATATCATGGTCCGGGACAGTTAGTAGGGTATCCTATATTAGATTTGGAGAACTTTTTTACTGATATTCATAAATACCTTCGCTTTCTTGAAGAAGTTATAATCAAAGTAATGGCTGATTATGGGTTAAAAGGTACGCGTAGTGATGGTGAGACAGGAGTGTGGCTTGATGTAGGTACGCCGTTTGCAAGGAAAATTTGTGCAATGGGGGTGCGTGCATCGCGATGGGTGACAATGCATGGTTTTGCATTGAATGTAAATTCTGATTTAGGCTATTTTGACAATATTGTTCCGTGTGGAATACGTGGAAAAATGGTAGCGAGCCTTAATGCTGAACTTAAAGTGGATAAAGTAGATGAAGAAGAAGTAAAGCAAAAAGTGCTTAAATATTTTGCAGAGCTTTTTGAAGCAGAAATTGTGTCTAAAAAAATAGAAACTTTACACCTATAATATATAGGTGTAACTATAATCCAAAATCAATTTCGAGCTGATTGGGTAAAAGCCGGAATGATTTACGGTGGTATTTTGTGATTCCGTATTTTCTAATGGCTTCTCTGTGTTCGGTCGTGGGGTAGCCTTTGTTTTTTTTCCAGTTATACATAGGGTATTCTTCGTGGATCATGTTCATGTAATCATCGCGGTAGGTTTTGGCAAGTACCGAGGCTGCTGCAATACTCAGGTATTTGCTGTCGCCTTTTATAATACAACTGTGCGGGATGTTGTCTACAGGTTTAAAACGGTTGCCGTCTACTATAATATAATCAGGTGTGGGATTTAGGTTTTTTATGCATTCCTGCATAGCCTTAATGGAGGCGTTTAAGATATTGATCTCGTCGATAATTTCCGGTTCTATATGGATGATGTGATAACAAATGGCTTTTTCCTGTATTAACGGCCGAAGATTTTCACGTACCTTTTCTGAAAGTTGTTTTGAGTCATTGAGTAATTCGAGTTTAAAATCTTCCGGAAGAATTATAGCTGCTGCAGTAACTGGTCCTGCCAGGCAACCACGTCCGGCTTCGTCGGTTCCGGTTTCATTTTGTAATCCGGAGAAGTTAGATGAAAGCATTTTGATTTATTTGTAGGGAATGTTTGTAAAAGTAACTTTTGTGGGTCAAATGTAAAATGTTTATTAATTAAATTGTAATTTTTAATGTTGCAATTTAGTTATTGATTGATAATAATTTATATTTTTGCTTTTCTATAAAAAAACATTTTGCATCTTGTTTTTAAATAGTGCTATTAAATTGATTAAATAAAAACTAAAAGAACAGTTATGAAAAAAAATACTGTGAAGCTTTTCGTTCTTGCACTTGCGCTGGGAGGTGGCCTTATTGCTACGGCTCAGAACAGGAAGCTGGAGTCGGAAGACTTTAAGCCTAATCAGGCTGCCTTGAAAGGGCTTAGTGAGAAGTACCGCGCTAGATATGAAAAAGAGCTTGCGGAGGCTTTAAGGCTTGCTGAGGTGAACAACTGGCCTGTTGAAGAACATACTAAAGAAGGTGGATACAGAAAACTTACTGCAGTAGACGCTTCAGGTAATCCTGTCTATACGGAAACATATAATGCTGGTTCTGCTATTACATCCAGGGTTAATGAACTTCATCCGGGTGGTTCTTCTAATTTAGGTCTTACGGGTAAGTTTGAAGATGGTACTTATATGCAATTAGGTATTTGGGATGGTGAATATCCATTGTTAAATCATCAGGAATTTCTTTCTCCCGATGGTCAACGTTTCGAAAGTGGAGATGGACCTCCAAGTGCAAGTGCAGCTCATCCCACGCACGTTTTAGGAACGATGATTGCTACAGGGGTAAATCCTCAGGCGCAGGGAATGGCTTATGAGGCAACAGGTAAAGTTTTTAACTTTAATCTTGATTTTGCTGAAATGGCGGCAAATGCAGCTACCCTTATACTTTCTAACCATTCTTATGGTATTCCAGAGTTGCAAAGAGGTGTTTATACAGATTATGCAAAAGAGGTAGATGAGATAATGTTTTTTTCACGTCGTTATCAGCCGGTAATTGCGGCGGGTAATGAAGGTAATGGTGTTTCTTATAACAGGATGGGTGATAGAGGTATTGCTAAAAATGCTGTTACTGTTGCGGCTATTTATGAGTTAGATCATGTTACTACTACTGTGCCTGCTATTTCTGATTTCAGTAGCTTTGGACCTACTAGCGATAACAGGATTAAACCGGATATATCAGCTAAGGGTGTTGCTGTTTTCTCTTCGTTAAATAGTAGCTCTTCGGCTTATGGTAATTTGCAAGGAACATCTATGGCCTGTCCAGGGGTTACCGGGGCTTTTGCTTTGATACAGCAGTATTATGCAGAAAAGCATACGCCTGAAGGTATGGGTCCTGGAATTGAGAATAAAGCGTTTATGCTGTCATCGTCACTTAGGGCCCTTATGGCGCATACGGCTTTAGAAGCCGGAGATAATCCTGGTCCTGATGCTAAATTCGGATGGGGTGTGCTTGATGCTAGAAAAATGGCTGATGTTATAACTAATGAAGGTGTGTCGTCTGCAATTATCCAGCTTACACTGAGACCGGGCGAAGAGCATACTTATGAGGTGCAGGCTTTAGGTGGTGAGCCGCTTATTGCTACATTAGCTTGGACTGATCCTGCTCCGGTTATGCCTTCAAGTGGGATAGATTCAACGCCTCAGGTTAATGATCTTGATATTAAGATTGAAAAAGGTACTTCTGAGTTTTTTCCTTGGAAGTTAGGTGCTACGCCGAGTTCACCGGCAATAAAAGGAGATAATAGTAAAGATAATATTGAGAAGGTTGAGGTTGAAAATGCTTCAGGTACTTATACAATCAGAATTTCTCATAAAGGAAATACGTTGGTTAATCCTGCGCCGCCACCGTCATTTGATGATCCGAATCCTGTTACAGAGCCTCTTCAGATCTATTCGTTGGTTATAACTGGATTTGATGCTACACTTGCTAACGAGGAATTTGTTCAGGAAACTTTTAGTGTGTGGCCGAACCCTGCGCAAGGTCATTTAAATATTTCTATGGCATCTGATGTTGAAGTAGGAGCAAAAGCAACTATTTATGATATACAAGGAAGGGTTGTGCTTAAGAGTGCTATTTCTTCTGCTAATACTGAATTAAATATAGAGAATTTAAGTTCAGGTATTTATATGGTAAATGTTGAAAATGGTAAAACAAATACCACTAAGAAATTTATTGTGAAATAATTTTCTAAAAAACATATAAAATCACGCAACCTTTTAAGAAAGTTTGCATCTAAAAAGAAACGTCGGCTTAATTGTTGGCGTTTCTTTTTAATTTAAAAAAAGATGCAAAATGTGGTCAATAATTATTAATCTGTTGTGGATTTTTCATTTACGTTAAAAAAAATGAAAATTTAGCGTTGCCGGGCAATGTTAAAAGTTTGTTATATTAAAATAAATTAATAGATTTGCAACTTAACTAACTCAAATTAATTCAATATGAAATCAAAGTTTACTTGGATTTTTACGCTGTTACTGGCGTTTTTTATTCAGTTTTCCTTTGCGCAGGAGAAGACCATTACTGGGGTCGTAACTGACGGTACTGGTATGCCGGTTCCGGGAGCTAACGTAGTAATTGAAGGTACTTCGCAAGGTGTTCAGACTGATTTTGATGGTAAATATTCCATCTCAGCATCTGTGGGTCAGAAGCTGGTTTTCTCTTTTGTAGGTATGGCTTCACAAACTGTTAAAGTTGGTGCGTCAAATACTATTTCTGTAAAACTGGAAGATGATGCTCAGGTTCTTAAAGATGTAGTTGTCGAGGCTTACAGAACAACTACAAAAGCTCAATCAAACGTAGCGGTAACAACAATTACATCTGAGACTATTGAGGGAAGGCCAAATGCTAACTTTATCCAGACGCTACAAGGTCAGGTTCCTGGTTTGAATATTTCAACTGGTTCTGGTCAGCCTGGTGCTAACAGTACTGTTATCCTTAGGGGTTATGGTTCTGTTAATGGTAATATAGAGCCTTTATATGTTATTGATAACGTTCCAATGAGTGTTGATAACTTTAGAAGTATCAACCCGAACGATATCGCATCGATTTCAGTACTTAAAGATGCTGGTGCAACTTCGATCTATGGTAACAGGGGTGCTAATGGTGTTATCATTGTTAAAACTAAAAAAGGAGGTTTTAAATCTCAGTTAGATATTAAATATACCGGAACTACTAGCTTTACTTCATTACAAGGTAATGATTATAACAAAATGAACGCTAAACAATTACTTACTCTTGAGAGAGCTTATGGTAGAGGTTTAGGTGCTTCAGGTGGTGCTGCAGGTGGTGCAATGACTGATGATGAAATCAATAACTACGGTGTAAATACTGATTGGTATGATCAGATATTCAGAACAGGTGTTTCTCAAAATCACGTGCTGAGTTTAACAAGTGGTAGCGAAAACCTTTCGTCTTTCACGTCGTTTGGTTACTATGATATGGAAGGTATTGTTAGAGGTACAGGTCTGAAAAGATTTAACTTCAGAAATAACCTTAACGGAAAAAGCAACGATGGTAGGTTTAACTACTCTACAGCTACTACAATTAACTACTCTGTAAGAAATGAGGCTACTAACCTTGGTACAGGTGCGGTTAACCAAAACCCTATTATTGCTGCAAATCAGGGAGCTCCTTATTTAAGTCCATCTTGGTATACTAATGGTCAGGAACTTAATAACTGGTATGCTTCTGGTATTCCTTCAGAATCTGCTGCTGCTCTTGGAGCGCCAAATATTACTAAAGGTAACCTATTGTTAACTCCGTTAATGTTGATGGATAAACTAAAAACCTTTACTAATGAGACAAATGAGATTAAAATGATCTCTAATATTCAGGCTTCTTATAAACTTACTGATGACCTTACTTTAGGTACTTCAATTGGTGGAGATTTTACTGAGAATATGACGCTTTTTGTTGAGGATCCTCATTCATTCAATGCTTACGTGTTTCAACGTGATGAGGAAGATTATCTAGGTTTCCAAACAGAGGCTGTTACAAGAGAGTTTAACTTCAATGCTAATACGAGCTTGAATTATAACAAAGTTTTTGCTCAAAAACATGCACTTGATGTTTCAGTATTTACTGAGTATTATAAATCTCACCTTAAATCATTCCAGTATACTCAGAATGGTTTAAATTCTAAAGTTTTTGTACCAGGTAATGGTGCAGGTTTTATACCTCATAATCCATTCCCTGCTGACGGTGCAGGTAGTCCTGCTTTCTATGTTCCGGAAGTTGGAGCTGCTAAAGCTACTGCGGGTCTATTCTCTTATTTTGGTTCTGCGGATTATTCTTATGATCAAAAATATGGTGTGTCTGCTACAGTTCGTAGAGATGCTTCTTACCGTTTCTCTGAAACAAACAGATGGGGTACTTTCTGGTCGGTTTCTGGACGTTGGAATATCGACAAAGAAGCTTTCATGCAAAATACAGCATTTAACATGCTTAAGTTAAGAGCTTCTTATGGTACTACAGGTAACCAAAACATTTTAGGTCAGAGTTCTTTCTCTGCTCCAAATAACTCAAGAGAGTTAATGGCTTCTGGTACAGGTTATGCTAACCTTCCTGCGTATTTTGTTGATCAGCTTGGTAACCCGGATCTTAAATGGGAAACAAATGAGCAATTCAACATCGGTTTAGATTTTGAACTTTGGAAAAGCCGTTTAAGAGGTAATCTTGATGTTTACCAAAGAACAACTAAAGATCTATTCCTTACAACTCCAATTTCTGGTGTTAATGGTACTTATGGATTACTTTCTAACAATGGTGACATGAGAAACAGTGGTGTTGAAGCCTTAGTTTCTTATGGTCTTATCAACGGTAAAGACTTCAAATTAACACTTAACTTCAACGGATCTTACAATAGAAACATTGTTCTTGATATTCCGGATGAAGGTGGTCTTCAAAATAATGGGAACACTGTGCTTCACGAAGGTGGTCCAATCAACGAGTACTACCTAATCAAGTATGCAGGTGTTAACCCAACTAATGGTAACTTATTGTTCTACAAAGCTGATGGTAGCTTAACTGAGAACCCGGATCCGGAAGTTGACAGAAGATTTACGAATAAATCTCTTGCTCCAATTTATCAGGGAGGTTTTGGTTTCGATGCTGAATATAAAGGTTTCTACTTAACAACACAGTTTAACTATGTTGCTGATATCTGGAGATTTGACTTTGACCTAGAGGGACTTCAGGATACTTCAGATATGGGACAATTTAATAAGTCTACAGATTTGTTAAATGCGTGGACTCCAGACAACAGAATTACTGATATGCCATCTATCTTCGTTACAAACAAAGGATATGATGGTGCTTCAGACAGATACCTTAAAGATGCTTCATACGTAAGATTGCGTTATGCTACTTTAGGTTATACTTTCTCAAATGAATTGTTGGCTAAGACTCCTTTCAAAGGTATTAAAGCTTTTGTTCAGGGAGAGAATCTTGTAACATGGTCAAAATGGAGAGGATGGGATGCTGAAAGTAACAGAGCTGGTGATCAGTCTCAGTACCCAACTCCACGTATTGTTTCAGTTGGTCTTGAACTACAATTTTAAAAAAAAATTATCATGAAAAACTTTAAAGTATTACTATTTGTTGCAGTAGCTTCTTTGTTTGCTGGCTGTAACGATGCTATAGATATTACACAGCCGAGTGAGTTACTTCCTATAGATACTTACGAAACTGTTGAAGATTTGAAACTTGGCCTTAATGGTGCTTACGCTGCAATACCTGGAGAGAACATTATTAAGTTTACATCGCTTTTTACTGATGAGGTAAAATTGGGAGTTAGTAATGGTGGTCAGGGAACGGATGGCGAGCTTGCTTTTGTATTAAATAATACATCGGGTGATGCTGCATCTATCTGGTTGTCTAATTATTATCTTATAAACTTATCTAACCGTATCATTGCCGGAGCTAAGAATGTAGTTCCTAATGATGAGATAGATGGTGAAGATACTGATAGATATAACACTATTCTTGCGCAGGCTTATTTCTTAAGAGCATTTGGACACTTCCAGTTAATGTCTTTCTTCTCTGAAGATATGACTAACGATAGTGCTCTGGGTGTTATTCTTATGGATTATGTTCCTACAACAAAAGTTCAGTTACCTAGAAATACAAATGCTGAAATATTTGCGCTGATTGATAGCGATCTTACTTTTGCTGAAGCAAATCTTAATGATGCTATTGCCGGAGGTATGTATGCTAACAAAGGAGGGGCTAGCAAGACTGCAATTAAAGCTTTAAGAGCTCGTATGGCACTTTATAGAGGCCAGTATGATCTTGCCTTGAGCTATGTTAATCAGATTGGTGTTCCAGGAAGTTTAATGTTAGCGACTAAAGGAACTACTTTGACTAACAGTCAATATGTGGCAATGTTCCTTGATACAAACTTTAATGAGATTATCTGGAAACTTGAAAGAACTGTAGATAGCGATGCTACCGGTAACTTCTACCAGGTTTGGGCATCGGTTAACAGTACAACTACAGGTTCTCCATTCTTCGAAGTTAGTACTGCTTTGTTCAATCAGCTAGCTGCTAGTGATATTCGTCGTCAGGTTGTTATTGATCCTAGTGCTGCTCCTAGCTACACTATAAGACCTGTTGGAAAATACAGTAAATCTGAAAGCCAGAATCTTTTGGGTGATATCAAGATTTTCAGAAATTCGGAAATGGTTTTGATTGCTGCTGAAGCTTATGCAAACAATAATGATTTTACTAATGTAGCTGCGATGGTAAACAGAATCAGATCTGTTCGTTTTGGTAATACTTCAGGTAATATTGCTGTACCAACAACATCTCAGGAAGCTTGGAGAGCTATCCTTAATGAAAGAAGAATTGAATTTGCATTTGAAGGTCACCGTTATTTAGATATTAAACGTATTGGTGCTAAAGCAGGTGTGAATGTTGATAGAGTTGCTTCGGATTATGTGACAGTTGGCGGTCTGATTGATCTTCCTGTTGATGATTACAGATGGAGATTACCAATTCCAAGGGATGAGCAGGCTGCAAATCCTAATATCCAACAAAATCCTGGGTACGGTGTTGCTACCCCATAATAATAAAAAAAAACTATATGAAAAAATATTTTTTAAAATTAGCTTTTGTAGCTTTAGGTGTTACTACACTTGTAAGTTGTGAAGAAGATACTGTTACTTATGGAGGTAAAAATTTTGTTACTTTTGATGAAGTAGCTAAAAGAAATTTCCCTTTCTTTGAAAACGGGGGTACTTCTGAAGTTCCAGTTAACATGGCTTTTCCTGTGTCTCACGATGTAACTGTAGACTTTCAGGTTGCTGAAAATGGTGCGCTTGCCGGAACACACTATAATCTTTTGAATACTCAGGTAGTTATTCCTGCAGGTGAAACTACTGGTTATATTAGTATCCAGGTTATAGATAATACAATTCTTAACGATTCTAAATCTTTAGATATTAAGCTTACTGCAATAGACGATAGTAATATTACTTTAGGTTTAAAAGATGATTATTCTCTTGATAAAAGATTTCTTATCGTAAACGATGACTGTACAACAACATCTTTCGCTTTCCTAGGAAAACTTAACTTCACAACATCTGGTGGTGGTGATTATGAAGGGGAGGCTGAGGCTGAAATTACTGAAGATGCATCTTGTAACCAGCTTCTTATTTCAGGAGATTTCTCTGGATTAGGACGTACTCAGGCAGCTCCAATTAGATTTGCTTTTGCTCCTAATGGTTCTACAGTTCCTGCTTCATCGGGTACTATTTCTGCTTACGAGCAATTATGGTGTGAAAAATGTTATACTTCGGAAGGTAAAACATATAACATCCTTTTCTCTGCTACAGGTAGTTATTCAACACTAGGTACTAACAAAGACAATTGGAGAATGATTGTTAGTGGTACTACTACTATTGATGGACTTGGTTCTCTTACTGAGACTACTGTGTTTACAATTCCTAAACAATAGTCTGTAACTAATTACAGCTTATATAATTTAAGAGGCTTTCTTCGGAAAGCCTTTTTTTTTGCTTTATTTTTAGCTTTCGTGATATATAAAAATAAGTACCTTTGCCCAAACTCTAAATGTGCATGTTAAAAAAGAGCCTTTTCGTTTTTTTATGTTTGCTTCCTCTGTTTGCGTTTTCCCAGAAGAAGGGTAAACTTAATGCAAGGTCTAATCCGTCTAATCAAAAAACTATATCAGATAAGGATAAGGCAGCAAGCTCGCCTAAAGACAGCGTTGCCACTATTGACATGTATAAAATCATTTCCTTTGACAGAGATACGACCTATGTCGATACTGCATTAACTTTAAAAAAGGAATATGAAGTTAATTATCTAAGAAAAGACAATTTTGGGCTTCTTTCGCTTTCTAACGATGGTGGGGCCTACAATTTACTTGATTTTGGGTTGAATAAATTTGATCCTTTTCCGCAGATGGGCTTTAAGGCAAAGCATGTTGCTTATCAGGAAGTAGAAGATATAAAGTATTATAATGTTGCTACTCCTTACACTGATCTTATGTATCGTTCTGTTTTGGGACAGGGACAAATACTCGATGCTTTTATTACTTTAAACACATCTGAAAATCTCAATTTTGCAGCAGGATATAAAGGACTGCGTTCCTTAGGGCGTTATATCAATGAGCTATCGAGTAATGGTATTTTTAAGCTAAGCGGTAGCTACAATACTACGGATAAAAGATATATGCTTAGAGCACACTTTACCGGGCAGGATTTTTCTAATCAGGAAAATGGAGGAATTGTTGAACCCGAACTGTTTGAACAGAGTGATCCCCCGTTTAACCAAAGAGAACGACTTGAGGTTTACATGCGTGATGGTAAATCATTGCTAAAAGGGAATCGCTATTTTGTTGATCATACTTTTAGGTTGAGCAAGACAAATCCAAATAGCCTTGTTTTTCACCATCAATTCAATTATGAGAATAAATCCTATGAATTTAGCGCCGGAACCAATGCGTCAGTTGGTTTGAGTGAAAGATTTGGAGATTCCTATGCGTCAATTGTTAATAATAAAACACGCTATAATAGGATGTATAACCTGATAGGTGCTGCATATACCAATGAAAAAATTGGCAAGCTTGAGTTTTACCTTGACGATTTTAACTATAATTATTTTTATAAGAGTGTTATCATTGCAGATGGTCAGCTGGCAACACCAAATTCAATCAGCGATGATATAGTTACTTATGGTGCCAAATATATTTATCAGAAGGATAAATGGAAAGGTAGTGTTCTCGTGTCTAATTCGATTACAGATCAGTCTTTGGCTAACATGGAAGCTTCTGTACGTTATAAACTGAATGATGATTTTGAATTCTGCGGGAAATATCAAAACATGAATAAGTTGCCGGACAATAATTATCAGTTGTATCAGAGTACTTATAAAAGTTACAATTGGCCTTATGATGTTGAAGATGATGATAATGATGTGAAAACCGACTTTAAGAACGAAAAGATTAATAATTTCGAGTTCGAAGCTAAAACCAAATGGCTAAATGCTTCAGTTCAGTATTCTATACTGAATGATCATTTATTTTTTAACAGAGTTTATCCTGATCCGGCTCCGGCGGAAGATGAAGTTGAGCCATTATTAGTAAAGCCACAACAGTTTGATGGGACTATAAATTATCTTTCGGTAAAGGCTAACCGTGAATTCAGGCTGGGTAAATTTGCCCTTGATAATACAGTTTTATTCCAGAATGTGCAGCAAAGTGCGAACGTACTGAATGTGCCTTCATTGCTTACAAGGAATACATTGTATTATACAGATCGTGCCTTTAAAAAAGCTTTATTCTTTCAAACAGGGGTGACTTTCCAGTATTTTACCAAGTATTATGCAAATGGTTATAACCCTGTAATTAGCGAGTTTTATAGTCAGGATGCTACGAAAACCGGTAATTTCCCTTTAATTGATTTCTTTATCAATGCCAAAATTCAGGAGTTTAGGTTATTTATTAAGGCCGAACACTTAAATTCGAGTTTTTCGGGTTATAATTATTTCTCGGCTCCTAATTATCCTTATATGGACTTTACAATCCGTTTTGGAGTTGTTTGGGACTTCTTCTCTTAATCTTATAATTGTATTTTTTATCTTTGCTCCTGAAAGTCATCTTAATGGCTTCTAAATAAATTAAAATGAAATACGCTAAAAACATATTAGAAACTATTGGTAATACACCAATGGTTAAACTAAACAAGCTTACTGAGGACATAGATGCACTTGTGTTAGCAAAAGTTGAAACGTTCAATCCCGGAAATTCTGTAAAAGACAGGATGGCTGTAAAAATGATTGAAGATGCGGAGGCAGACGGAAGGTTAAAACCAGGAGGTACTATTATTGAAGGTACTTCAGGTAATACCGGTATGGGACTTGCTTTAGGTGCAATCGTAAAAGGATATAAGTTGATATGCGTAATATCAGATAAACAGTCTAAAGAAAAAATGGATATTCTTCGTGCAGTAGGTGCGAGGGTAGTTGTTTGCCCGACTGATGTTGAACCAACAGATCCGCGTTCTTACTATTCGGTTTCTAAGCGCCTGGCTGAAGAAACTCCTAATTCATGGTATGTTAACCAGTATGACAACATGTCTAATACAGCGGCGCATTATGAACAGACGGGTCCGGAGATATGGGAGCAGACTGAAGGTAAAATCACACATTTTGTTGTTGGTGTTGGTACAGGTGGAACAATTTCAGGGGTTGCTAAATTCCTAAAAGAGAAAAATCCTAATATCAAGATTTGGGGTATTGATACTTACGGCTCAGTATTCAAAAAATACCATGAAACAGGTGTTTTTGATGAGAATGAGATCTATTCATATATAACTGAAGGTATAGGTGAAGACATCCTTCCTAAGAACGTTGACTTTTCACTTATAGATGGTTTTACTAAAGTAACCGACAAGGATGCTGCCGTTTATACCAGAAGACTGGCTCTTGAAGAAGGTATTTTCGTAGGAAACTCTGCAGGAGCGGCAATCAAAGGTTTGTTACAGCTTAAAGATGAGTTTAAGCCTGATGATGTTGTTGTTGTGCTTTTTCACGATAGCGGAAGCCGTTATGTGGGTAAAATGTTTAATGATGACTGGATGCGTGAGCGTGGTTTCCTTGATGAGGAAATTACCAAAGCCGAAGATCTTATTAAAGACCACTCAGATAAACCGCTGGTGATTGTTCGTACAGAAGAACTTGTTTCTCATGCGATTGATCGTCTTCGTAAATATAAGATATCACAGATTCCTGTTATAGATACTAACGGTTTTGTTGGGTCTATAGATGAAACGGATCTTTTCCGTAGTTATGTGGAAGATAAGGATATTGCTGATAAGCCTATTCGTGAGATAATGGGCAAGCCTTACCCTGTTGTTAAAGCTAATACTTCTATTGAAGAGATATCTAAGCTTATCAATAAAGATAATCAGGCTGTTCTTGTTGACTTAGGTAATGGTAAACACCATATCATAACAAAACACGATATTATCAGTTCAATCAAATAAAAGTATTTTTATATATTTGAAAGAGCCTTAGGGCTCTTTTTCTATTTTATCCTATGACCTTTACTGCCATTGATTTTGAAACTGCTACCGGCTATGCATACAGTGCGTGTGCTGTTGGTATTGTTACGGTTGAGGATGGAGTTATCACAGAGGAATATCATACGCTCATACAACCTCCTGATAACGAATACTGGTATCGCAATATAATGGTGCATGGTATAAAACCTGTTGAGACCCTTAATTTGCCAACTTTTGACGGTGTGTTTCCCGAGATTCGTAAAAGGTTACAGGGTAAAAAACTTGTGGCACACAATGAGTCTTTTGATCGTAATGTACTCATGAAAACCATGCATTATTATGGTTTATACTATGATGAGCTGGAATTAGCCGATCGTTGGGAGTGTACCTGTAAGATATACAAGACTAAAGGTTACAAACCTGCAAATCTAAAGGCGTGCAGTGAACGAAACGGGATTGAATTAAATCACCATGAAGCCTTGTCAGATGCGCGTGCCTGTGCTAAATTATATCTTCTGCATGACGGACAGGTAAAACTACATTTGTAGATTAAGTTTTTTGTGTATTTTCGTACTAATGAAAGAAGATTTTCTGCATTACGTATGGCAATTTAAAAAGTTTGACACCCTCAACCTGAAGACGGTTCAGGGGGAAGATATTGTTGTGGTAAATACCGGGCAATACCTACAGTTGGCCGGACCTGACTTCTTTAATGCACAACTTACTATCGGTAGCCAAAAGTGGGCCGGTAATGTAGAGATTCATATTAAATCTTCAGATTGGTACCTCCACACCCATGAGACGGATAATTCGTATGACAATGTTATTCTTCATGTAGTATGGGAACACGATACGGAAGTTTTTAGAAAGGATAACACCGAAATTCCTGTTTTGGAACTTAAGCATTATGTCTCTGCTGAAACACTCAATAATTATAATAACCTGGCTGTTGCCAAATCCTGGATATATTGCGAGAAGGAATTGGCACATGTGGACGCCTTTATGTTTTCTAATTGGAAAGAGTGTTTATTTTTTGAACGACTCGAACGCAAAGCTTTACCAATTCTTGAACTGGCAAAAACAACGGGGAATGATTGGGAGGCTGTTTTGTTTTCTTTCCTTGCCAAAAGTTTTGGGCTTAATACCAATGGGGAAATATTTTACCGCGTGGCGCAATCATTGCCATTTTCGATAATTCGAAGAGAGGGATTTGAGTTTGAAAATCTTGAAGCTTTGTTTTTTGGAAGGGTAGGTTTGCTGGAAGAGAATCATGAAGATTTATATTTTAAAGATTTGAAATCGCGATATGATTATATATGCCATAAGTACAGGTTAGACAAGGTGTATGTTGATCCCGTTCAGTTCTTTAAGCACCGTCCTGATAATTTTCCTACCATACGCCTTTCACAACTGGCTCAGTTATACCATAAGCATCAGAATCTGTTTTCTAAACTTACAGAGGGAGTTTCTGTTGAGGAAATTTATAACATTTTCAACATACAGGCTTCTCCGTATTGGCAAACACACTATACCTTTGATAAGGTGAGTACTAAAAAGCGAAAATCGCTCACAACATCATTTGTTGACCTGCTGATTGTTAATACTATTGTACCTTTTAGGTTTGCTTATGAGAGAAGTATCGGTAAAGAAGATCCGGAAAAGCTCATAGCTATGTTACAGGCGATAAAACCTGAAAAAAATGCTATAATTGATAAATTCAGTCAATTTAATGTTGAAGTGAATTCTGCTTTTGATACGCAGTCTTTATTGCAGCTTAAAAATGAATATTGCGCTAATAAACGCTGCCTGCAGTGTGCGGTAGGTTTGGAACTATTAAAAAAGTAGAAAAACTTATACAAACTGTTTCCGAAACCATTACATTTGGTAAACTAAACATAGAAGAATGTCCTTTATAACCAACATACGTCATTTTTTTGAAAAACACGGTTTTGAAGTCCTGCAACGACTGTCCGACAGATTGGGTATGCGACCTACAAACGTAAGGCTGTTCTTTATATATATATCATTTGTGACGGTAGGGCTTTGGTTTGGTGTTTATTTAACGCTTGCTTTTCTGCTTAGGCTAAAAGATATGGTATATACCAAAAGAAGCTCAGTTTTCGATCTGTAAAACCTATAGTCGATGAAGGCTTTCAGATTCTTTTTCAGATTTACCAAGGATCAGCAAAAGGGCATAATGGTGCTGTTTGGGCTGATAATTGTTTTTCAGATAATTTATTTTATTCTCACATCTTTTGATTTTACCTCTGAAGAAGAAAAATCTAAGGAAGAAAAAGAGTGGTTGGCACATCAGGATGAAATAAATGCATTAAAAAGAAAGACTACTCATAATGATACGATATATCCTTTCAATCCAAATTTTATTACCGATTATAAAGGCTATATCCTTGGGCTTTCTACTTTGCAACTGGATAAACTGCATGATTATAGAGCGTCTGGCAGGTTTATCAATTCAGTATCAGAGTTTAAGCAGGTTACCGGTGTGGGTGATACTTTGCTGCAAAAATTGCAGCCATATTTTAAATTTGGCAACAAGCCTGTAAAGTATGATAATGTTTCGGATATACAAAAATACTCTCGTACTGAGTCTGCTCCCGAGTCTAAGGCTGTAAAGGTTATTGATATTAACAAAGCCATTGAGGAGGATTTAATAAAAGTTTACGGTATTGGGCCTTATTATGCCAAGGAGATACTTAAACGGCGAAGTATCTTGGGAGGCTTTGTTAGTATGGATCAAATGGATGATTTTTCAACCTTGTCGGCTGAGGCTAAATCAGGACTTAAAAAGTACTTTAATGTTTCTAAAATTCCTGAAATAGAAAAAATAAATGTAAACACGGCATCACTATTACAACTTTCGCGGTTTCCTTATTTCAATAAAGATATTGCCAGAAGTGTAATTACACAACGTAGCATGGATGGTAAAATCAGAAAAATTGATGATTTGTTAGAAATTCAGAATTTTCCTGTTGATAAAGTAAAAATAATTGCCTTATATTTGGAATTCTAAAAAAATCAAACAAAAATGAACTTTGAATATAATGAAACGCAAAATATGATCGCTCAATCGATCAGGGATTTTGCAGAACAGCACATACGTCCGAACATTATGGAATGGGATGAGGCTCAACATTTTCCGGTAGACCTGTTTAAGAAATTAGGTGAAATGGGATATATGGGTGTTTTAGTTCCTGAAGAGTATGGAGGTTCAGGCTTAGGTTACCACGAATACATTACTGTTGTTGAAGAAATCTCTAAAGTAGATCCATCTATAGGTTTGTCGGTAGCGGCACACAATTCGCTATGTACAAATCATATCCTTACTTTCGGAAACGAAGAACAAAAAAAGAAATGGCTTCCTAAATTAGCTACTGCCGAGCATATCGGTGCTTGGGGTCTTACAGAACATAATACGGGTTCTGATGCAGGTGGTATGAATACTACTGCTGTTAAGGATGGTGACCATTGGATCGTTAATGGTGCTAAGAACTTCATTACACATGCTAAATCGGGAGATATAGCTGTAGTAATTGTTCGTACAGGAGAAAAAGGTGATTCTAAAGGAATGACTGCTTTTGTATTCGAAAAAGGAATGCCAGGTTTTACAAGCGGGAAAAAAGAAAATAAATTAGGTATGCGTGCAAGTGAGACCGCAGAGCTTATATTTGACAACTGCCGTATACCGGATGCGAACAGGCTTGGAGAAGTAGGGCAAGGGTTTATTCAGGCAATGAAAGTACTTGACGGAGGTCGTATCTCTATCGGTGCATTATCATTAGGTATTGCTAAAGGTGCTTATGAAGCTGCACTTAAATATTCTAAAGAGCGTTACCAGTTTGGTCAGCCGATAAGTAACTTCCAGGGAATTGCCTTTAAGCTTGCAGATATGGCTACAGAAATTGAAGCTTCTGAATTATTGCTTCACAAAGCTGCGTATCTTAAAAATAACCACAAACCAATGACTGTAGCTGGAGCTATGGGTAAAATGTATTCTTCGGAGATTTGCGTGAAAGTTTCTAACGAAGCAGTTCAGATTCATGGAGGTTATGGTTATACCAAAGATTATCCGGTTGAGAAATTTTACAGGGATTCTAAGCTATGTACTATAGGTGAAGGTACGACTGAAATACAGAAACTTGTTATTTCTCGTAACTTACTGAAAGAGTAATAGTTAAAATATAGATATTTGAAAAAGGGGTTTGTGTGCTACACGAACCCCTTTTTGGTTTTATTTATTAACATTACAACGTTGTAGTAGAGTATTAGTTGTCAAATATGTAATTTTTGAAGTTTGTTTTTATAAATTAGGTAAAATCCAAACCTATTAATTATGAAATACATATTTACAATTGCGGCTTCTGCACTACTACTGTGGAGCTGTTCAAATGATCCTGAAGTAGCACAGGAAAAAAATCTGTCAGCGGTTAATAATAGTGCTGTGCAAACAAAAGCTATCGGTTCTAAGGTTATGATGCAGGCTTTCTACTGGGATGTTCCTGCGGGAGGAACCTGGTGGAATACCATTAAAGGAAAAGTTCCTTCGTGGAATAGTGCCGGATTTGATGCTATTTGGCTTCCTCCGGCCAGTAAAGCACAAAATGGGGGATATTCAATGGGGTATGATCCTTTTGATTATTTTGATTTTGGAAGCTATAACCAAATGGGTAGTGTGGAAACTCGCTTTGGTTCTCTTGCTGAGATTAATTCTCTTATTACTACGGCGCATAATAATAATCTGAGTGTTATTGCTGATATTGTTCTGAATCATAATAGCGGAGGTGCTTCACAGGCTAACCCTTATACAGGCTCTAATACCTGGACCGATTTTCAGCCTGCTTCGGGTTTATTCATCCGTTCGTACAATGATTTTCATCCTAACAATCTCCACGCTTCTGATGCAGGTTCTTTTGGAGGTTTCCCTGATCTGTGTCATGATAAGACCTATGTACAGGATTGGCTGTATAATAATTCCAATTCTGTTGCCAAGTATTATAAGAACACTATGAAGTTTGATGGCTGGAGGTTTGATTATGTAAAAGGATTTGAGCCCTGGGTGGTGAAGAATTTTAAAAATGCTGCTACCGGATTTGCGGTTGGGGAGTATTGGGATGCTAATGCCGCAACCCTTGAATGGTGGGCAAATTCGGCGGAAGCCAGTGCTTTTGACTTTGCGTGTTATTATAAAATGCGTGACGCATTGCAGAATAATGATCTGACACAGCTTAATGGTGATATGCTTTTAAAGCGTAATGCCTACAGGGCGGTAACTTTTGTAGCAAACCATGATACAGATGAAATTTACAATAATAAGATATTAGCCTATGCTTATATACTGACACACGAAGGTTATCCATGTGTGTTCTATCGTGATTATGAAGAGTGGCTTGACAAAAATAAGCTGAACAACCTTATATGGATTCATAATAACAAAGCTTCGGGGTCTACAACGTATCTTTATGCGGATAATGATGAATATGTAGCACGCAGGAATGGAACGCCGGGACTTATAGTGTATATTAATAATAGTAATTCATGGCAGGAAAGATGGGTAGATACCAATTGGGCAAGCACAACTATTAAAGATTATACAGGAGCATCAACGTGGGAACCTGTAACGCAGGCTGATACCTGGGTTAAGGTTCAGGCGCCTCCGCACGGCTATACTGTATGGTCGGTAAAATAAAAAGTATATTTTATTTGTCAGGTATAAAAAAAGATGTAGTTTTGCAGCCTTAACGAGAGGAGGTGTTATATTATGTTGATTATACCAATTAAAGACGGAGAAAATATTGATAGAGCGCTTAAGCGTTACAAAAGGAAATTTGATAAAACTGGTGTAGTGCGTCAGCTAAGAAGTCGTCAGGCTTTCATCAAACCTTCAGTTGTAAGAAGAGCTCAAATACAAAAAGCAAGTTATATCCAGGGATTAAGAGATTCTCTAGAGAATTAATTAATTTTAAGGATTAATGATATTACCGTTAGCAGGAAAGTTTTATAACTTTGCTGTTAACGGTTTTTTTATGGTTAATTCTAAACAGGCATACGCAGATTATCTTTTAAAGGAGAAGAATTATTCTCTCCTGACACTTCGTGCTTATACGGATGATGTGTCTACGTTTGAGCGATTTATTAAAGAGCAGGATGAAGAGGCTGAGCTTGAAAATGTGGTTTATAGTCACGTACGAAGCTGGGTGGTTCATCTTGTTGAGGGTGGTGTGGCTAATAAATCGGTTAACAGAAAGATTTCTTCGTTAAAATCGTTTTATAAATTTCTTCTTCGTTCAAAACAGATTTCTGTTAATCCTTTGCAGCAACATAAGTCGCTGAAGGCTGAAAAGAAAGTTCAGATACCCTTTTCTGAAAAAGAGTTGAATGATGTGGTGGCTGATCTTGAATATGCTGACGATTTTGAAGGGATTAGAAATAGGTTGATAATTGAGCTTTTTTATACTACGGGTATTCGTCGTGCTGAACTAATAGGTTTAAAGTTGGGTAGTTATGATTCCGGGAACGGAACGCTGAAGGTGTTGGGTAAGCGGAATAAGGAACGGATGCTGCCTGTTTTGCCTTGTACAGCTCAATTGCTGGGTAGGTATATGGTGAAAAGGCGTTCTTTGCCGGAGATTAACGATGCTGATGTGTTAATTTTGAATAATCGGGGCAATAAAGTGAGTGAATCATTTGTTTATAGGTTAATAAATGGTTACTTTAGTGTTGTCTCCGGTAAGGTAAAGAAAAGTCCGCACGTGCTTCGGCATACCTTTGCAACGCATCTTCTCAATAACGGAGCCGACTTGAATTCAGTAAAGGAATTGTTGGGTCATGCGAGCTTATCTTCTACACAAATATATACCCACAGCAGTCTTGCTGAGTTGAAAAAAGTGTATGGTGATGCTCATCCGCGTAATCGGGGTGATTCCTCAACGTTTAACGATTAAAAGTTTTAGATTATGAAAGTAAATGTTCATGCAGTCAACTTTAATGTTGACAGGAAGCTGGTTGGTTATGTTCAGGACAGGTTGAATAGACTTGAAAAGTATTATGACAGGGTTGTGAATTCTGATGTGTATTTTAAACTGGATAATACGAGTGAAAAGCAAAATAAGATCGCAGAGATTAAAATAGCAGTCCCGGGGGATGAGTTTATAGTTAAAAAGCAGTGTAAATCATTCGAGGAAGCGGTTGAGCTTGCGGCAGATTCCATGGAACGTTTATTGATGAAAAGAAAGCAAAAAATCAGGACGCATTCATAAAAAGAAAAAAAACCTGAAAAATGTTTTGATTAAAAAATAAATTCTATACATTTGCAGTCCGTTAGAAATAGCGGACTTTTTTATTGTAAGTTGCCGGTGTAGCTCAGCTGGCTAGAGCAGCTGATTTGTAATCAGCAGGTCGTGGGTTCGAGTCCCTCCATCGGCTCTAAAATAAAGAGCTTTGTGAGATTTGATTAAGTTTTTGATTGTCAATTATTTGAAAGAAAATCACATATTTGTTCTTAAGGTTTTTGAAGAAAAAGCAACTGAAAAGTAAAGGTTAGGGGAGATACTCAAGCGGCCAACGAGGACGGACTGTAAATCCGTTGGGAAACCTTCGCAGGTTCGAATCCTGCTCTCCCCACAAAAAAAGTTATTTGAGTATTGAGTTGTGAATAATAAGCTATTTTGGCTTGGGATTTAAAATTCATGTTGAGATGACGAGACAGGCCGGTGTAGCTCAGGGGTAGAGTGCTTCCTTGGTAAGGAAGAGGTCACGGGTTCAAATCCCGTCATTGGCTCAAGTTTAAAAGAATTTGAACACTAATTATATAACTAAGATTAAATTATTAAATCATGGCAAAGGAAACTTTTGATAGGTCGAAGCCGCACCTTAATATAGGTACAATCGGGCACGTTGACCACGGTAAAACTACTTTGACTGCTGCTATTACAAAAGTATTAGCTGATGCAGGTCTTTCTGAGGCTAAATCATTTGACCAAATTGATAACGCTCCTGAAGAAAAAGAAAGGGGTATTACTATTAATACTTCTCACGTAGAGTATGCTACAGCTAACCGTCACTACGCTCACGTTGACTGTCCAGGTCACGCGGATTACGTTAAGAACATGGTTACTGGTGCTGCTCAGATGGACGGTGCTATCCTTGTAGTTGCTGCAACTGACGGGCCGATGCCACAAACTCGTGAGCACATCCTTCTAGGTCGCCAGGTAGGTGTTCCAAGAATGGTTGTATTTATGAACAAAGTGGATATGGTTGACGATGCTGAGCTTCTTGAGCTAGTTGAAATGGAGATCAGAGATCTACTTTCTTTCTATCAATATGATGGTGATAACGGACCAGTTATCCAAGGTTCTGCTCTAGGTGCACTTAACGGTGAGCCAAAATGGGTTGATACTGTAATGCAATTGATGGAGGCTGTTGATAACTGGATTGAGCTTCCTGCTCGTGACGTTGATAAGCCATTCCTAATGCCGGTTGAAGACGTATTCACAATTACTGGTCGTGGTACTGTTGCTACAGGTCGTATCGAAACAGGTGTTGCTAACACAGGTGACGCAGTTGAAATCATCGGTATGGGTGCTGAGAAACTTACTTCAACTATTACTGGTGTTGAGATGTTCCGTAAAATCCTTGACAGAGGTGAAGCTGGAGATAACGTAGGTCTACTTCTACGTGGTATCGATAAAGCTGATATCAAAAGAGGTATGGTTATCATCAAGCCAGGATCTGTTAAGCCACACGCTCACTTTAAAGCAGAGGTTTATATCCTTAAAAAAGAAGAAGGCGGACGTCACACTCCATTCCACAACAACTACCGTCCTCAGTTCTACGTTCGTACAACTGACGTAACAGGAACAATTTCTCTTCCTGCAGGTGTTGAGATGGTAATGCCAGGTGATAACCTTACTATCGATGTACAACTACTTAGCCCAATCGCTCTTAGCGTAGGTCTACGTTTCGCTATCCGTGAGGGTGGTCGTACAGTAGGTGCAGGTCAGGTTACTGAAATACTAGACTAATTTATAGTTAAAATAAAAAGCCAGCCTGGTGCTGATGCATCAGCTGGCTTTTAACAAACGGGCGTAGTTCAAGGGTAGAATAGCGGTCTCCAAAACCGTTGATGGGGGTTCGAATCCCTCCGCCCGTGCAAAAACAATATAACAATGGCAAAAGTTACTAATTACATATCAGAAGCATTTACTGAGCTTAAATCAAATGTAACATGGCCTGAATGGGCTGAAGTTCAACGTTTGACTATTATTGTTGCTGTATTTTCAGTAATATTTGCGTTGGTTACTTTTGGAGTGGATAAAGGCTTTGAAGTTCTTGTCGCTAAGTTTTATGCTTTATTAAAAAACTAATTTTATTACAATGACTGATAACAATGTCAAAAAGTGGTATGTGGTTAGAGCTGTAAGCGGTCAGGAAAATAAAGTTAAAAACTACATAGAAACAGAAATTAGCAGACTTGGTATGTCTGATTATATTTCTCAGGTACTTGTTCCAACTGAAAAGGTGGTTCAGGTTCGTGATGGAAAAAAAATCAGCAAAGACCGTGTTTACTTTCCTGGCTATGTAATGATTGAGGCTAATTTAACCGGTGAAATACCGCATATTATAAAGTCTATTACCGGTGTTATCGGTTTTCTTGGAGAGACTAAAGGTGGCGATGCTGTTCCTTTACGTTTAGCTGAAGTAAACAGAATGCTTGGTAAGGTAGACGAATTGTCTGTTAAAACTGATAACGTTTCTATACCATTTGCGGTAGGTGAGACGGTAAAAGTTATTGACGGGCCATTTAACGGTTTTAACGGAAACGTTGAAAAAGTTAATGAAGAAAAGCGTAAGCTTGAGGTGATGGTGAAGATCTTTGGAAGAAAGACTCCGCTTGAGCTAAGCTTTATGCAGGTTGAGAAAGTATAATTTTGTTACACTTATTATAAATCACATCATTCGCTTCCAAATGAAGATGTGCTAAATTTTTTTAAAGAAATGGCTAAAGAAATTAGTAAAGTAGTTAAACTACAAGTTAAGGGAGGTGCTGCGAATCCGTCGCCACCGGTTGGACCTGCATTGGGAGCTGCTGGGGTTAATATCATGGAGTTCTGTAAGCAATTTAATGCCAGAACACAAGATAAACCCGGTAAAGTTCTACCAGTACAAATTACTGTGTACAAAGACAAATCTTTCGAGTTTGTTGTTAAAACGCCACCGGCTGCAATCCAACTACTGGAAGCTGCTAAACTTAAAGGAGGTTCTGGTGAGCCAAACCGTAAGAAAGTAGCAAGCGTTACCTGGGATCAGATCAGGACTATTGCTGAAGACAAAATGGCTGACCTAAATGCTTTCACAATCGAGAAAGCTATGAGTATGGTAGCTGGTACAGCAAGGTCTATGGGTATAACAGTATCAGGAGCAGCTCCTTTTTAATCTAAAAAGAAAAAGAAGACATGGCAAAATTGACAAAAAAACAGAAAGAGGCTGCTTCAAAAATTGAGAAGAACAAGCTGTATTCATTGAAAGATGCTTCTGCATTAATCAAAACAGTTGCTTCTGCAAAATTTGATGAGTCTGTTGATATCGCAGTACGTCTGGGTGTAGATCCAAGAAAAGCGAATCAAATGGTGAGAGGTGTTGTGACACTTCCTCATGGTACAGGTAAAGATGTAAGAGTTCTTGCTCTTGTTACACCTGATAAAGAAGCTGAGGCTAAAGCTGCTGGTGCTGACTACGTAGGTTTAGATGATTACCTTCAAAAAATTAAAGACGGATGGACAGATGTTGATGTTATCATCACTGTACCTGCAGTTATGGGTAAATTAGGTCCTCTAGGTAGAATATTAGGTCCTCGTGGTCTAATGCCAAACCCTAAAACAGGAACTGTTACTATGGAAGTAGGTAAAGCTGTTGCTGATGTTAAAGCTGGTAAAATCGACTTTAAAGTTGATAAAACCGGTATCGTTCACGCAGGAATCGGAAGAATCTCTTTTGAGGCTGACAAGATCACTGAGAACGCGCACGAAATTATTCAAACATTAATCAAATTGAAACCAACTGCAGCTAAAGGTACATACATTAAGAGTATCCACATCTCTTCTACTATGAGCCCTGCTATCGCTTTAGATCCTAAAGCAGTATAATTGGTAGTTAAAAAGTTTTATTATGACCAAAGAAGAAAAATCAAGAGTTATTGAAGATTTAACTGCACAGTTGGCTGGTACAAACGTTGTTTATGTAACAGATATTTCAGGACTTAATGCAGAGAATACTTCAAACTTAAGAAGAGCTTGTTTTAAAGCTGGTATCAAACTTGAGGTTGTTAAAAATACCCTTCTTGAAAAAGCTATGGGTAGCTTAGATAACAACTACGGTGAACTACCTTCTATCCTAAAAGGAAGTACTTCTATCATGATTGCAGAGAACGGTAACGCTCCTGCTAAGATCATCAAAGAATTCCGTAAAAAATCTGATAAACCTGTTCTTAAAGGTGCTTATATCCACGAGGCTGTATTCATCGGTGACAACCAGCTTGACGCCCTTGTAGCACTTAAATCTAAAGACGAAGTTATCGGAGAAATCATCGGTCTTCTTCAATCTCCTGCTAAAAACGTTGTTTCTGCCCTTAAATCAGGTGGTAGTACAATTGCAGGACTTGTTAAAACATTATCTGAAAGATAATAACCCCGCGAGAACGCACTTTATAAATTATATATTACAAACTATTTAAAACGATAGAAAAAATGGCAGATTTGAAACAATTCGCAGAACAACTAGTTAACTTAACAGTTAAAGAAGTTAACGAACTAGCTACAATATTAAAAGATGAGTATGGAATCGAGCCTGCTGCTGCTGCAGTAGTTGCTGCTGGTCCTGCTGCTGGAGGTGATGCTCCTGCTGCTGCTGAGCAAACTGAGTTCACTGTAGTTCTTAAAGATGCTGGTGCTTCTAAACTTGGTGTTGTTAAAGCTGTAAAAGAACTTACAGGTTTAGGACTTAAAGAAGCTAAAGATCTTGTAGATGCTGCTCCAACAAACGTAAAAGAAGCTGTTTCTAAAGAAGAGGCTGAAGGTCTTAAGAAAGCTTTAGAAGAAGCTGGAGCTGTTGTTGAGCTTAAATAAGCTTACATCGGTTACAAAACCCAGGTTTAGGCCTTGAGAAGTACTCTCAAAGGCCTAAACCATTTTTCGTATAATAACATTTTATACGCTTTTTACTAAATTTTTTTAATCAAAATTTTGTCCATTGATGATAACAAATCAGACTGAAAGATTAAATTTTGCCTCAACAAAAAACATTCCTGATTACCCGGACTTCCTTGACATACAGGTAAAATCTTTTAAAGATTTTTTCCAGCTTGAAACGAAATCAGATGAAAGAGGCAACGAAGGTCTTTATAACACCTTCATGGAAAACTTTCCGATTACTGATACAAGAAATCAGTTTGTATTGGAGTTCCTTGATTACTTTGTTGATCCGCCACGTTATACAATTGAAGAGTGTATAGACAGGGGACTTACATACAGTGTGCCGCTTAAAGCAAGGCTTAAACTTTATTGTACAGACCCTGAGCATGAAGATTTTGAAACTATTGTACAGGATGTATATTTGGGAACTATCCCTTATATGACACCAAGCGGTACTTTTGTTATCAACGGTGCTGAGCGTGTGGTTGTATCACAGCTTCACAGGTCTCCTGGTGTTTTCTTTGGCCAGTCATTCCACGCAAACGGAACAAAATTATACTCTGCAAGGGTAATTCCTTTTAAAGGTTCTTGGATAGAATTCGCTACAGACATTAACAGTGTAATGTATGCTTATATCGACAGAAAGAAAAAACTTCCTGTTACTACATTATTCAGAGCTATTGGTTTTGAAAGGGATAAAGACATCCTTGAAATATTTGACCTTGCTGAAGAAATCAAGGTTTCAAAAACAGGTCTTAAAAAGTATATCGGCAGAAGACTTGCTGCACGTGTATTGAACACTTGGCACGAAGATTTCGTGGATGAGGATACAGGTGAGGTGGTTTCTATCGAGCGTAACGAAATTATATTAGATCGTGATACTATCATCGACAAAGATAATGTTGAAGAGATCATTGACTCTAACGTAAAAACAATTCTGTTACACAAAGAGGATAACAATCAGGCAGATTATGCTATTATCCACAATACTTTACAGAAAGACCCTACTAACTCAGAAAAAGAAGCTGTAGAGCATATTTACCGTCAGCTGCGTAATGCAGAACCACCTGATGAGGAAACAGCTCGTGGCATTATAGATAAATTGTTCTTCTCTGACCAACGTTACAACCTTGGTGAAGTAGGTCGTTACAGAATGAACAAAAAACTTAATCTTGATATTCCTATGGATAAGCAGGTGCTTACCAAAGAGGATATCATCACGATAGTTAAATACCTTATTGAGCTTATCAACTCTAAAGCGGAGATTGATGATATTGATCACTTATCAAACCGTCGTGTACGTACAGTAGGTGAGCAGCTTTCAGCTCAGTTTGGCGTTGGTCTTGCCCGTATGGCAAGAACAATCAGAGAGCGTATGAACGTTAGGGATAACGAGGTGTTTACACCAATCGACCTTATCAATGCTAAAACATTGTCGTCGGTTATCAACTCGTTCTTTGGTACCAACCAGCTTTCTCAGTTCATGGACCAGACGAATCCACTTGCAGAGATCACTCACAAGAGAAGGTTATCAGCACTTGGACCAGGTGGTCTTTCAAGAGAAAGAGCAGGTTTCGAGGTTCGAGACGTTCACTATACGCACTATGGCCGTTTATGTCCTATCGAAACGCCTGAGGGACCAAAC
Organism: Flavobacterium suzhouense; assembly: GCF_042684765.1. NCBI lineage: Bacteria > Pseudomonadati > Bacteroidota > Flavobacteriia > Flavobacteriales > Flavobacteriaceae > Flavobacterium > Flavobacterium suzhouense. The sequence continues at coordinate 87,613 of NZ_JBHUMD010000027.1, forward strand.
ATTGGTTTGATCTCATCTCTTGGTGTTTATGCTAAGGTAAACGGAATGGGCTTTATTGAAACGCCTTACCGCAAAGTAACTGAAGGTAAAGTAGACCTTGAATCGGCTCCTATTTACCTAAGTGCTGAAGAAGAAGAGGGTAAGATGATTGCTCAGGCAAACATTGAAATGGATGGAAGTGGTGTTATTACTGCCGATAAGATCATCGTTCGTGAAGAAGGTGATTTCCCGGTTGTTGAACCTACTGCAGCTCACTATACTGACGTTGCTCCTAACCAGATCGCTTCTATCTCGGCTTCATTGATTCCTTTCCTTGAGCACGATGATGCGAACCGTGCGTTGATGGGATCGAACATGATGCGCCAGGCGGTTCCTCTTTTACGTCCGGAAGCCCCAATTGTGGGTACAGGATTGGAGCGCCAGGTAGCTTCTGACTCAAGGGTACTTATCAATGCTGAAGGGCATGGTACTGTTGAGTATGTTGATGCTAACGAGATTACAATTAAATATGACAGAACTGACCGTGAGAGAAGCGTAAGCTTTGATCCGGATGAGAAAACATACCAGCTTATCAAGTTCAGAAAAACGAACCAGAGTACAAGTATTAACCTTAAGCCTATCGTAAGAAAAGGTGACAGAGTTAAACCTGGTCAGGTTCTTTGTGAAGGTTATGCTACACAAAACGGTGAACTTGCTCTTGGACGTAACCTTAAAGTGGCGTTCATGCCTTGGAAAGGTTACAACTTCGAGGATGCGATTGTGATTTCTGAAAAAGTGGTTCGTGATGATATCTTTACGTCTATCCACGTAGATGACTACTCTCTTGAGGTAAGGGATACTAAATTAGGTAACGAAGAGTTAACTAACGATATCCCTAACGTAAGTGAGGAAGCTACTAAGGATCTTGACGAAAACGGTATGATCAGGATTGGTGCCGAGGTTAAACCTGGCGACATCCTTATCGGTAAGATTACTCCAAAAGGAGAGTCTGATCCAACACCGGAAGAGAAACTTCTTCGTGCCATCTTTGGAGACAAAGCAGGTGATGTTAAGGATGCTTCATTAAAAGCATCTCCGTCATTACATGGTGTTGTACTTGATAAAAAACTGTTTGCGCGTGCCGTTAAGGATAAACGTAAACGTACAAAAGATAAAGACGATTTAGGAAAACTTGAAATGGATTTTGAAGTTAAGTTCAACGAGCTTAAGGACAGACTGATTGACAAGTTATTTAATATCGTTAACGGAAAAACTTCACAGGGAGTGATGAATGATCTGGGTGAGGAAGTATTACCAAAAGGTAAGAAATATACTCAGAAAATGCTGTATGCTGTTGAAGATTTCGCTCACTTAACTAAAGGTCAGTGGACTACGGATGACGAAACCAATGCAATGGTTAACGACCTTATCCACAACTATAAAATTAAGCTGAACGACCTTCAGGGAGCCCTAAGAAGGGAAAAATTCACCATTACTGTGGGTGATGAGCTTCCGTCAGGTATCTTGAAACTTGCTAAAGTTTACATCGCTAAGAAACGTAAGCTTAAAGTGGGTGATAAGATGGCGGGACGCCACGGTAACAAAGGTATTGTTGCTAAAATCGTACGTCAGGAAGATATGCCGTTCCTTGAGGATGGTACTCCTGTGGATATCGTGCTTAACCCGCTTGGTGTACCTTCACGTATGAACATCGGTCAGATTTATGAGACGGTTCTTGGATGGGCTGGTATGGACTTAGGAAGGAAATTTGCTACTCCTATTTTCGACGGTGCTTCTCTTGACCAGATCAATGCTTTAACTGATGAGGCAGGTATACCAAGATTTGGCCACACTTACCTATACGATGGAGGAACCGGAGAGCGTTTCCACCAGGCGGCTACAGTAGGTGTAATCTACATGCTGAAACTAGGTCACATGGTAGATGATAAGATGCACGCGCGTTCTATCGGTCCTTACTCGCTTATCACGCAGCAGCCTCTTGGAGGTAAAGCGCAATTTGGTGGTCAGCGTTTTGGAGAGATGGAGGTTTGGGCTCTTGAGGCTTATGGTGCGTCAAGTACTTTAAGGGAGATACTGACTGTTAAATCGGATGACGTTATCGGTAGGGCTAAAACTTACGAAGCTATCGTTAAGGGTGAAACTATGCCGGAACCGGGATTACCTGAATCGTTCAATGTATTGATGCATGAGCTTAAGGGTCTTGGACTTGACATCAGATTAGAAGAATAAATTTCCACGGGAATGGTACATTGTGCCATTCCCTTCTATACTTTTTTAATAAATTGATAGATTACATATCATGACGAAATTAAAAGATAAAAATACCATTAAAAGATTCGACAAGATTTCTATCGGACTTGCTTCGCCGGAATCAATACTTGCTGAATCAAGAGGTGAAGTTCTTAAACCGGAAACGATTAACTACCGTACCCACAAACCGGAAAGAGACGGCCTTTTCTGCGAGCGTATATTTGGTCCTGTAAAGGATTTTGAATGTGCTTGTGGTAAATATAAAAGGATCCGTTATAAAGGGATTGTTTGTGACCGATGTGGTGTTGAAGTTACCGAAAAGAAAGTACGCCGTGACAGGGTAGGACACATCAACCTTGTTGTGCCTATTGCCCACATATGGTATTTCCGTTCGCTTCCTAATAAAATTGGTTATATCCTTGGTCTTCCGTCTAAAAAATTAGACATGATCATATACTATGAAAGGTATGTGGTTATTCAGCCGGGTATCGCTAAAGGACCGGATGGGGAAACCCTTAACAGACTTGATTTCCTAACTGAAGAAGAGTACCTGAACATTCTTGATACCCTTCCGATGGAAAACCAATACTTAGATGATACAGACCCTAACAAGTTTGTTGCTAAGATGGGTGCTGAGTGTATCATGGACCTGCTTGCAAGGATTGACCTGAACGAGCTTTCATACCAGTTACGCCACAGCGCTAACACTGAAACGTCTAAACAGCGTAAAACTGAAGCTCTTAAAAGGCTTCAGGTTGTAGAATCATTCCGTGAGTCTAACCTTAACAGGGAAAACCGCCCTGAGTGGATGATCCTAAAAGTTATACCTGTTATCCCGCCTGAGCTTCGCCCATTGGTGCCGCTTGATGGTGGTCGTTTCGCAACATCAGATTTGAATGACCTTTACCGTAGGGTGATCATCCGTAACAACCGTCTTAAGAGGTTGATGGAGATCAAAGCTCCGGAGGTTATCCTTCGTAACGAAAAGCGTATGCTACAGGAATCTGTAGATTCACTATTCGATAATACAAGAAAAGCATCTGCTGTTAAAACAGAATCGAACAGACCGCTTAAATCACTTTCTGATTCATTAAAAGGTAAACAGGGACGTTTCCGTCAAAACCTACTTGGTAAACGTGTTGACTATTCTGCACGTTCGGTAATTGTCGTTGGACCTGAGATGAAACTTTATGAGTGTGGTCTTCCAAAAGATATGGCGGCTGAGCTTTACAAACCATTCGTTATCCGTAAGCTTATCGAAAGAGGTATTGTAAAAACAGTTAAGTCTGCTAAAAAGATAATCGATAAAAAAGAGCCTGTAGTTTGGGATATCCTTGAAAACGTAATCAAAGGTCACCCTGTACTACTAAACCGTGCTCCTACTCTTCACCGTTTAGGTATCCAGGCGTTCCAGCCGAAACTTATCGAAGGAAAAGCGATTCAGCTTCACCCATTGGTATGTACGGCATTCAACGCGGATTTCGATGGTGACCAGATGGCAGTTCACCTTCCGCTTGGGCCTGAGGCTATCCTTGAAGCGCAACTATTGATGCTTGCTTCTCACAATATCCTTAACCCTGCTAACGGTGCTCCGATTACTGTACCTTCTCAGGACATGGTACTTGGTCTTTACTATATGACTAAAGAACGTCTTTCAACTCCTGAAAAGCAAATATTAGGTGAAGGCCTGACTTTCTATTCGGCAGAAGAGGTACACATCGCACTAAACGAAGGAAGACTTGAGCTTAATGCACGTGTGAAAATACGCGCTAAAGATTTCAACGAAAATGGAGAGCTTGTTTGGAAAATCATCCAGACAACTGCAGGTAGGGTATTATTCAACGAGGTGGTGCCGGAAGCGGCAGGATACATCAATGAGATCCTTACTAAGAAGTCATTAAGAGATATTATCGGTGCTATTTTAAGTGTTACCGATGTACCTACAACGGCTGCTTTCCTTGACAATATGAAAGATATGGGATACCGTTTCGCATTCCGAGGTGGTCTTTCATTCAGCTTAGGTGATATCATCATCCCTGAAAGAAAGCAGGAGCTTATTGCTGATGCTAACGAGCAGGTTGATGCTATCTCTATGAACTATAACATGGGTCTTATTACCAACAACGAGCGTTACAACCAGGTAATTGACGTATGGACTTCTACAAACGCATTGCTTACAGAGCTTGCTATGAAAAACATTCGTGAGGATCAGCAAGGATTCAACTCGGTGTACATGATGCTTGACTCTGGAGCGAGGGGTTCTAAGGAGCAGATCCGTCAGCTTACAGGTATGCGTGGTTTGATGGCTAAGCCTAAAAAATCTACCGCTGGTGGTGGTGAGATTATTGAGAACCCGATCCTTTCTAACTTTAAAGAAGGTCTTTCGATTCTTGAGTACTTTATCTCTACGCACGGTGCACGTAAAGGTCTTGCGGATACGGCTCTTAAAACGGCGGATGCTGGTTACCTTACAAGGAGGCTGCACGACGTTTCTCAGGACGTTATCGTTAACTCTGTTGACTGTGGTACGCTTAGAGGTATCGAGGTTTCTGCACTTAAGAAAAACGAGGAAATCGTTGAATCTCTTGGTGAAAGAATCCTTGGACGTGTGGCACTTCAGGATGTTATCAACCCGCTTACAAGCGAAGTGCTTGTAGCTGCCGGTGTTCAGATTACTGAAGCAGAGGTTAAAGCTATCAACGCTGCGCCAATCGAGAAAGTTGAAGTACGTTCTCCACTAACATGTGAGGCTACTAAAGGTATCTGTGCTAAGTGTTACGGTCGTAACCTTGCTACCGGTAAGATGACACAAAGAGGTGAGGCTGTAGGTGTAATTGCTGCACAGTCTATTGGTGAGCCGGGTACTCAGCTTACACTTCGTACATTCCACGTTGGTGGTGTTGCGGGTGGTATTTCTGAGGAGTCTAGCATCATCACTCGTTTTGCAGGTAGATTAGAGATCGAAGACCTTAAAACTGTAAAAGGTGAAGATATCGATGGTAACCCAACTGATATCGTTGTTTCACGTTCTACAGAGCTTAAGCTTGTTGACGAAAACACAGGTATTGTATTAAATACGCATAACATCCCTTACGGTTCTAGTATCTATGTAAAAGACGGTGACGTTGTTGAAAAAGGTGCTGTAATCTGTAAATGGGATCCTTATAATGGAGTTATTATCTCTGAATTTACGGGTAAAATCGCTTATGAAGATATCGAACAAGGACAATCGTTCATGGTTGAGATCGATGAGCAAACCGGATTCCAGGAGAAAGTAATCTCTGAGGCAAGGAATAAAAAACTTATCCCTACGCTTCTTGTATACGGAAATGATGGCGAACTTATCCGTTCGTACAACCTTCCGGTAGGTGCTCACCTTATGGTTGACAACGGCGAGAAGATTAAGGCTGGTAAAATCCTTGTTAAGATTCCAAGACGTTCATCTAAAGCGGGCGATATCACAGGAGGTCTTCCTAGGATTACTGAGCTTCTTGAAGCACGTAACCCTTCGAACCCGGCTGTGGTTTCTGAAATCGACGGTGTTGTTTCATTCGGTAAGATCAAGAGGGGTAACCGCGAGATTGTGATCGAGTCTAAATTTGGTGAGATTAAGAAGTATCTTGTGAAACTTTCTAATCAGATCCTTGTTCAGGAGAATGACTACGTTAAAGCAGGTATGCCGCTATCAGACGGTGCTATTACTCCTGAGGATATCCTTAGGATTCAGGGGCCATCTGCTGTACAGCAGTACTTAGTGAACGAGATTCAGGAAGTTTACCGTCTTCAGGGTGTAAAAATCAACGATAAGCACTTTGAGGTGGTTATCCGCCAGATGATGCGTAAAGTACAGGTTCAGGATCCGGGTGATACGCTATTCCTAGAGGATCAGCTAATCCACACATCTGACTTTATCGTTGAGAACGACAAACTATACGGAATGAAAGTTGTTGAAGACGCAGGTGACTCTGAAAACCTTAAACCGGGTCAGATCGTTACTCCGCGTGAGCTTAGAGATGAGAATTCATTACTTAAGCGTAACGACCAAAACCTTGTAGTAGCAAGGGACGTAGTTCCTGCAACAGCTACTCCGGTACTTCAGGGTATCACAAGGGCGTCGCTTCAAACTAAATCGTTCATCTCTGCTGCATCATTCCAGGAAACTACAAAAGTACTGAACGAAGCTGCGGTTGCCGGTAAAGTTGACGGACTTGAAGGACTTAAAGAGAATGTAATCGTTGGTCACAGAATCCCTGCTGGTACAGGTATGAGAGACTACGACAACACTATCGTAGGTTCTAAAGATGAATACAATGAGCTATTAACTCCTAAGGAGGAATATAACTACTAATACAATGAGTGACCAAAATAATCAGGCACAGCTTCAGATAGAGCTGGATGAGAAAACAGCTGAGGGAACATACAGTAACCTTGCGATCATCAATCACTCTGCTTCTGAATTTGTTGTGGATTTCGTAACGATTATGCCGGGCGTGCCTAAGGCTAAAGTGAAATCCCGCATTGTATTAACGCCACAGCACGCTAAAAGGCTGCTAAAGGCACTAGGGGAGAATATCCACCGCTTTGAAGCCACTCACGGCCAGATAAGCGATACGGAACAACCCGCTATACCTTTGACCTTTGGTCCTGCAGGACAGGCTTAATAAAAATAGAAAACCCTTTCAGTAATGAAAGGGTTTTTTTATTGGGTTCGGTGATTCTATAAAATTCTTGATACTGCTGATCAGTTAAGAAGAAAGCTTCTAAAATCAGAATTAGAAGAATTTACCTATTACTGGTATTTTCTTGAGTATTATGCATGCTACTAATGTTGCTGTTGTACAAAACAGCACAGAAGAAATAATCCCCACAACAGGGTTAACAATATTCCATGTAAATCTATTATTTATCATTATTGTCAATACCAAAGCATGTGCAAGATATATTGAATAGCTATGTTGAGATAAAATATCCCTGAATTTTGTGGCTAACGGATTTCTGATTTTTGAATTGTATATCCACAAATAAGCACCAATACTTTGAATTACTACATTTAATGTGTTATAACCGAAGTAAAGGTCCCTCATCTCATTTTTAGTGTAGCCAAAATAGAAGATAATGAGGAATGACGAGAGTGTACCAATTACAAACATCGCAAAACCCAGCTTGCGTTTATCGATAGGATATTTATATAAGTAATGCCCCAGAATAAAATACCCAAGATAATCAATAGCAACCGGAAAATACAAATTTGGGAATAGATCATTAAGTGCATACCCTTTTATAAAGTTGTAAATCAACCATAAAAAGAGGAAATACTTTATATTCTTTTTATTCGCTGATTTTACATAGGAACGTATTATAGGTGTCATTATATATAGTCCTATCAACATGTAAATGTACCAAAGATGATAATAACTCCCATTTTTAAGGCTGTAAAAGCAATGTTTAAGAAAGTCTATAAAGTTTTGTTCAGTTATAAGTCTTTTTAAATTATAGGAGAAGCATATATAAATAAGACTATATAGAAGGAAGGGATATAGAATGTGTACCAGCTTTTTTTTCAGGAATACCGATGTTTCATAATCTTTATTTAGCAACAGGGCACCGGTTATCATTACAAAGACAGGAACACAAAAGCGCAATGATTCAAAAATAGCTGAGATCCACCAATCCGTAAAGGGTACGGTCTGAATATTATAAGTTCCGGGAGCTGCTACATGCAGGGTTATGACACTCAATGTAGCAAGTACACGGAGGTTTTCTATCCATTCAATTTTGTTCATAAGCTATAAGAAAAAAATGTGTTTTGATACTTTAGTTTATAAGATTAGGTCGCTCTTAAAAAAAAGTACTGGGATAAATATAAAGATTACTGTCCAAAATAGTCTTATTATTTTATTATGGCGAACAATAGCATTTATAATTTGCTTATCAGTTCTATTGTCCTCGATTGGTAATGGAATACAAAATTGAAACGATCCATTCATGATTTTTCCTTCGTCGCCAACAAATAGGCCACCCAAATCTTCTTTATAGTCAGGATCTTCTATGTATTTTAAAAATAAAAAATCTTTGTACCTATAATAGACAAGAAGTATCAAGGCTATGATAATTATCGAGAAGGAACTTATCGTAAGAATGATTATAATTTTCATGATAAAAATGTAGTGCGAAAATAATTATTATAATCGGATTTTGTCAATAATTCCAAATCCGCTTCCTTTCCCCATCAACAATATTTCCTTAACTTTGAAGCTATCACTAAAACTATTTTCCGTTTCCCATGTCCAGTATCATTCAATTACTTCCTGACCACGTTGCCAACCAGATAGCTGCCGGAGAGGTGGTGCAAAGGCCGGCTTCCATCGTTAAGGAATTGCTTGAAAATGCTGTCGATGCCGGCGCTACTGAGGTAAAACTGGTGGTTAAGGATGCCGGAAAAACTTTAGTTCAGGTAATAGATAACGGAAAGGGTATGAGCGTTACCGACTCTCGCCTTTGCTTTGAGCGCCATGCAACTTCTAAAATTCGCCATGCCGAGGATTTGTTCTCATTGCATACAAAGGGCTTTAGGGGAGAAGCTTTGGCTTCCATTGCTGCGGTTGCCCATGTGGAGATGAAAACCCGCCAGGAACAGGACGAACTGGGTACGCACATCGTTATCGAAGGAAGTAAATTTGTTTCCCAGGATGTTGCCGTGCTGCCAAAAGGAACGTCGTTTTCAATCAAAAATCTTTTTTTCAATATTCCGGCCCGCCGAAACTTCCTTAAGAGCGATACGGTAGAGTTTCGCCATATCGTTGACGAGTTTGAGCGTGTAGCTTTGGCGCATGCTAATATAGGCTTTATGCTGTACCACAATGGCAGCGAGATGTTCAACCTGCCGGGGTCTAATCAGCGCCAGCGTATCGTAAATATATTTGGAGGCCGTACTAATGAAAAGCTGGTTCCGGTTTCTGAAAGTACCGAGATCGTAAACATACAGGGATTTGTCTGTAAACCTGAATTCGCTAAGAAGAACAGGGGAGAGCAATTCTTTTTTGTAAACGACCGATTTATCAAAAGCGGTTACCTTCACCATGCGGTGATGGCTGCCTATGAAGGCTTACTGAAAGATGGCTCACAACCGGGATATTTCCTTTATCTTGATGTGCCACCTAATACTATAGATATCAACATACATCCAACAAAGACTGAAATTAAGTTTGATGATGAGCACGCGCTATATGCGATATTGCGTTCTTCTATAAAACACAGTCTGGGTCAGTTTAATGTGGCTCCGGTGCTTGATTTTGAACGTGATGCCAATCTTGACACGCCCTACAACTACGAAAGTAAAGAGGCTATAATGCCAATGGTTCAGGTAGATAGGAGCTATAACCCTTTTGCCGATGAGAAACCTGCTAAAAGCAGTTCAGGTTCGTCTTCGTCATCATCTTTCTCATCTTCTGGACGAGGAGGGTGGACACCTTCATTCAAAAAAGAAAAAGCACCTGTATGGGAAAGCCTTTATACCGGACTTTCGGAAGCGGCTGAAGAAATAACTCCCGTTAATGAGATAAGTTTCGAATCGGAGGAAGTGACAGGTTCGCTTTTCAATGATACCGAAGTAGAACAGGCAGTTCAGAAGACCTATCAGATCCATAAAAAATATATAGTAAGCCCTATTAAGTCGGGTCTTTTGATAATTGACCAGAAGAGGGCGCACCAACGCGTGCTTTACGAACAATTCCTGACTAACATTACCGTACACCATGCGGCAAGTCAGCAATTGCTTTTTCCGTTAATGTTATATTATAATATGTCGGAACTTGCTTTAATTCAGGAAATGCGTGGTGCTTTAGAGAATACTGGCTTTGTTTTTGCAGAGTTTAATAACGACCATATAGTTGTATCGGGGCTTCCGGTGAATGTTGCTGAAAGTGAGGTTTCTATACTTTTAGAGGAGCTTTTAAATGATCTTCAGCAGGAAGTGCCTGACAGCAGTTTTAGCCAGACTGATAGCATTGCCAAGTCGATGGCGCGCAGTCTTGCGATTAAAACGGGTGTAATTATGCCTGAAAAAGAACAGGAAAATATGGTCAATTCGCTTTTTGCCTGCAAAGAGCCTAATGTGTCACCTTTTAATAAACCAACTTTCATCACCATTAGTGTGGAAGACCTTGATAAACGATTTGCAATATGATGCGCATTACCGAAACTGTTAAACAGTTGATTATTATTAATATCTTGTTTTTTGTAGGTACCCTTATTGTTGGTGAACCTGCACAAAAAATTCTGGCATTACATTTTCCTTTAAACTCTGAATTTAAGATTTGGCAGCCATTGACATATATGTTTATGCATGGTGGTATCATGCACATACTGTTCAATATGATGGGGTTATGGATGTTTGGTTCCCTGCTTGAAAATGTATGGGGGGCTAAGAAATTTATTTTCTTTTATCTTTCCTGTGGTATTGGGGCGGCCCTCTTGCATATAGGTATTAATTACATTTCTTTTTATCAGGGATTATCTATATTGCAGGATAATGGTTTTGAGAAAGCGGAAGTCCTTAGATTGCTTGCTGAGGGTAAATACAACAGAGAATGGGAGAATCTTTTAAGTCCTGCCCAATTCAGTGATTTTATGGGAGCTTATCTGACACCTACTGTTGGTGCATCAGGTGCAATTTATGGTATACTTGTAGCGTTTGCCTTTATAGTGCCTAATGCAGAACTGATGCTTTTGTTTTTACCAATCCCTATCAAAGCTAAATATTTTGTTCCGGGATTACTTGCCATCGACTTATTTTTAGGACTTAAAGGACAGGCGATATTTGGCGGAGGTGATGGTATTGCTCATTTTGCCCATCTGGGCGGGGCTTTGATTGGTTTTATCATGATGTGGTACTGGAACAAAAATCAATTTAATAATAATCGCTGGAATTAATATATGGGTATCATAGATGACCTAAAGATGGAATACCGCATTGGCGGTATTGTTCAGAAGCTTATTTATTGGAATGTTGGGCTTTTTGCCATTCCAATGGTAGTTTTCAGTATTCTTGCACTTTTTGGAGTGCAGGTACCTTTCCTGCGTTGGGATATGCCATTTACTGTCGATTGGCTTAGTCTTTCGTCAGATCCTGTAAATCTGTTATGGAAGCCGTGGTCGCTTATAACCTATGCTTTTTTACATGCAGGATTTATGCATATTCTTTTCAATATGCTAATGCTGGTTTTTGCAGGAAGGTTATTCCTTACTTTCTTTACTCAAAAACAATTGTTTGGTGTTTACTTGCTTTCAGCAATCTTTGCAGGGCTTGTGTACATACTAAGTTATAATACACTACCTATGCTTGCCGGTAGCGGAGTTTCTAAAATGGTTGGTGCTTCGGCAGCTATTATGGCTATTCTTATAGCTACAGCGGTTTATTCCCCACAATATGAAGTGCGGTTATTGCTAATAGGAACTGTTAAGTTATGGCATATAGCGATTGTTTTTGTATTGCTGGATCTTATTTATGCTTCGGTTGAGAATTCAGGCGGTCACCTGGCACATCTTGCCGGTTCGCTTTTTGGTTTTTTGTATGTAAAAATGCTGCAAAACGGTACCGATCTTACTAAAGGTGTATCGGCTGCGCTTGATTTTTTCACCAACTTATTTAAACCGGGTAAAAAAACGCCATTTAGAGAAGTGCATCGCAATCCTACGCCTAATCAGCGTGCAACAGCAAAACCTCAAAAAGATATTACACAAAAGCAAATTGACGATATACTTGATAAGATAAGTAAGTCGGGATACGATAGTTTAACCAAAGAAGAAAAAGAATTTTTATTTAAAGTTGGTAAATAATAAGTAGATTTGAGTTAAGCGTATACTATGAAAAAGCTATCGGGATTCAATAAGATGATGTTTGTGTTTAATATGGTTTTGACCGTATTGACCTTCATTGCCTATATACTTCCTTTTCTGGCACCAAAGCTTTTTCCAATTCTTTCGGTATTTACATTGGTCATGCCACTAATGCTTGTACTGAATTTTTTGTTTTTTATGTACTGGTTGCTACAGACCAAGCGCCAAATGCTTCTTTCCGGACTGGTTCTTCTTTTAGGGATTACATTCGTTAGCAAATGTTACCGTTTTTCTTCTAAGAACTTGCCGGAGGACAAGGCAGATTTTAAATTACTAAGTTATAACGTAAGGATGTTCAATCTGTATGAATGGCTTCCCGATACCGACATTCCTCAAAAAATAAAAGATTTTGTAAAGGAACAGGATGCTGATATTGTTTGCCTTCAGGAGTATACTAAGCGTGGTAACGTAAGGTTTTCTGGCTACAAACATAAATTTATTTTTGGACGGGATCGTCTTAGCGGTCAGGCAATATTGTCTAAATATCCCATTATAGACAGTGGACATATTGAGTTTCCTGATTCAGGCAATAATGTTGTTTTTGCCGATATTAAAAAAGGTAAAGACACACTAAGGGTATATAGCATGCACCTACAGTCGGTTAAGATAAGTCCCGATATACATGAGACTATTGATGAAGAAAAGTCTAAGATTATTTTTGGACGTTTAAGTGATGCGTTTAAAAAACAGCAACAACAAGCTGAAATTTTTGATCAGCACAAAAAAGATTGCTCTTATCCGATGATTATTTGCGGCGATCTTAATAACAGTGCTTTTTCTTATGTTTACCGAAGTGTAAAAGGTAAAATGAAAGATGCTTTTGAAGAAGCTGGGAAAGGCTTTGGAAAGTCTTATAATTACAAATATTATCCGGCAAGGATTGACTATATATTTACCGACAGGCGCATTGATGTTAAGCAGTATACCACTTTTGATACTTTTGCCTATTCAGATCATTTTCCGGTAATGACTCGTCTTGCTTTTAAGGAAGAGGAAGAGTAGCTACAGTTCCTGATTCTTTAAATACTCCATGGCATAACGACCCTCGTTAAATAACAGATCAAGTATGCTCAGGTTGTTGATAAAACCATGTTTTTCTTCAAATACTTGCGTGTAAGGTTCAAAATTTGCGGTGTCTTTTTTGCCATTAGCCAAATGGCGCAAGTCATTTATACCCTTCACCTCATGGAAATATTCTGTTGTCTTTTCGTATGAAAAATCCATACCCAAACATGAGGTAACAATTTCCATAGCCTCAAAATTCAAATCCATCATGAACTCGTGTTTTTTCTCGAATATAGGCCTTATATCGTCTTCAAAATACTCGAAGAAGGGAGAAGTCCTGTAAGCGGCTTCAAGCGATTTAAAATGCTGTTTTTGCCAATCGAATGCATGTTCAAGACGGGTGTCCTTAAATTTTTGGTGTGCCGTTTTAGAATGTTTAACAGGAATGTTTAATAGCTGCATACCATTAGGACTGTATATGTACATCCTGTTACGGTTGGTTTGCTTCTGAAAGTTATCCTCAACTTCAAAAGTTATAGCATCAACTTTCGCCATTGCTACAAAGTGACTAATTGAAGGGAAATATGTAGGGTGTATTAATATGTTCATTTGGTTATTCGGTTATTTGATTAAACTAAGAAGATTTGAAAGTGACCTGTGTGATCATTTTCAAATCTTCAAATTGAATAATTTTCAAATTTAATTACGCTTCCTTCTCTTTCCTTTTTTTCCAAAAGTAGCTTCCAACAAACCATACTGCCAGAGCAATCAGGAAATATTTAAGGTAGGATACGGGTTCGCCATCACCACCTACAGTAGTAAAGAATCTTTCCCAACGCGGTTTCATTTTACCATCTAAGCTCATCCAGATAAACACCGGTTTTCCAACGATGTGGTCTTCAGGTACAAATCCCCAGTAGCGGCTGTCTTCTGAATTATGACGGTTATCTCCCATCATCCAGTAGTAATTCTGCTTAAAAGTATAAGAAGTTGCTACCTGGCCATTGATACGGATATCATCACCATTTACTGTAAGCTCATTATTCTCATATTCTTTTATAATCATCTTGTACAGAGGAAGTGTTTCCTTGTTCAATGCAACAGTTTTACCTTTTTCAGGGATAGTAATCGGTCCTATATTGTCTACAGTCCATGTTGGCTGATTATGAGGGAATAAAGCTGTTCCTTCGTCACCTGCTTTTGCCACACGTCTTGTTACTGCCTTTACGCCCGGATAGCTTTTAAGTCTTTCTGCACTGTCTTTGGTAAGTGAAATGAATACATAAGTACTGTCATTAACTAAGCCATGACCGTCAGTAATATCCAATTCTTTCTGAAGGTACATTTCGTTGATCTGAGTACCTCTGTCTACATATACAAAATAAGAGTATTGTGGTTTTGCTCTGTCTGAAAGTATAAGTTCTTTACCATCAATAAATACGATGCCGTCTTTTAGCTCAAATTTATCTCCGGGTGTTGCCACACAACGTTTTACGTAGTTAGATTTTTTGTCAATTGGTTTACGTATACCAATGCTGTTTTTATCCCTAAAGAATCTCACAGTATCTATAGGCCAGTTGAATACCACAATATCATTCTTTTCAACTTTTTCAAAGCCGGGAAACCTGAAATACGGTAACTGAGGTTTATTGAAGTAAGATTTTGTATGGATCAATGGTATAGAGTCATGTACCATTGGTGCCGCAATAGTAGTCATAGGTGTGCGGGCACCATAATTGAATTTGCTTACAAAAAGGAAGTCGCCTACTAATAGCGTTTTTTCCAATGAAGAAGTAGGAATGGTAAATGGCTGCATAACATAAGTATGTACAATAGTTGCAACAACTACAGCAAACAGTAACGAACTTAACGTACTGTCTTTTTTCTCTTCTTCAGGAGTATATTGTGCTGTGCCGCTATAGTTTAAAGCATAAATATATAGCCCAAGCGTAACAATACCAATTATAGCATCTGTTGATGTTTTTTTACCAAATGCTTTTAGGGTAAGTACCCATACAACAGGAAACATGATCAGGTTTACAATAGGTATGAACAACAGGATGGTCCACCAGCGTGGCCTTCCGATGATTTGCATTAAAACCATCGCATTATATACAGGTACTGCGGCTTCCCACGGTTTTCTGCCTGCTTTTTCATATAATTTCCATGTGCCTGCAAAATGTATTACCTGTACAGCAAGGGAAAAAATAAACCATTGTAATAGTGTCATCGTCTGTAAGTTTTTATATATATGTATACTTTCTTGGCAAAATGTTACTACAAACCTAAAACATCTTTCATCGTATAGATGCCTTTTTTACCATAAAGCCATTCAGCGGCTACAACGGCACCAAAAGCAAATCCTTCGCGGCTGTGTGCAGTATGTTTAATTTCTATTGAATCTACTTCGGAGTCATAAAAAACACTATGTGTGCCCGGAATTCCTTCTTCACGAATAGCATCGATATGAATTTCATCTTCTTTAGCGTTTTCAAGTGCCCAGCTCGAGTAGTCTGAGTTGGCAATAATGTCATTAGCAAGCGAAATAGCAGTGCCGCTTGGAGCATCGAGCTTTTGAAGGTGGTGTATTTCATTCATCGAAACCTTATATTGTTTAAGGTTACTCATCATCTTGGCAAGATGGGTATTCAGTTCAAAAAAGATATTTACACCAAGGCTAAAGTTAGAACCGTAAATAAAAGCACCTTGTTTCTGTTCACAAAGTTCAACCATGTTGTGATAGTGTTCCAGCCAGCCTGTTGTTCCTGAAACTACAGGTACATTGTTATTAAGACATGCAGAAATATTTTCTACAGCAGCATCAGGAATACTAAAATCGATAGCTACATCGGCATTTTCAAGACCGTCAAAAGTATCTTCAGCATTTTTTCTCAATACAATTTCGTGTCCTCTTTCTAAAGCGATTCTTTCAATCACTTTCCCCATTCTTCCGTAGCCTAATAATGCGATTTTCATGTTTTAAAATTGGTAACTGAGCTTAAAGCCCATATTATATTTGTAATCTATGTCGTTTTGCTGCATTTCGGGACGCAGCGAGAGGTTTTCATTTACGTTAAACTGCATTAGGTGTGCGTTTACGTTAGCCTCAACTATTTGCAGTACATAAAACCCGGCAGTAAGTAGCGCCGAAAGATCCCTGTTCTTCTGGTGGAATTTCTGACCGCGGACAAGCCTGTCCGGATCAGTAATTACAGATAGTTCTCCCTTGGGTGTTTTGCCTTGTAGCAAATCTTTGTATGCGTCACGGTATTCGTGATATTTTTTATTATTCCATGCATAAAAGTATATGCTGGTACCCATAGCGCCCCATACAATAGGTGATTTCCAGTACCTTTTGTTGTATATCTGTCCGCCTCCGGGAAATACAGCCGAATAGAAAGCGGCTTTAGCCGGAGCCAGTGGGTTAGGAGCCGGATAACTTTTTGGAAGTTTTGTTGAATCTTTCTCTATTATAAGTACTTTTTCATCCTGTGCCAGCGCATTAAAGGAGGAAAGCAATAAAAGAGAAATAAATATTAATGACAGCTTCTTCACTAACCGTTTATAAGTTTAATGATTCTGTTGAAGTCTTCTTCTGAATGGAAAGGTATAGTAATCTTACCTTTACCTTTAGCATCTACTTTTACATCTACTTTAGCGCCAAAAAATCCGGTAAAAGCTTTTTTCTGGTCATCCTGTACTGTGAATGAACTGCTTTTTACTGCTTTTGCAGCAGATGGCAATAGGCTCTCATGGTAATTTTTCACCAAAGCTTCAGTCTCTCTTACTGATAGGTTTCCGCTAACAATCTTTTGGTAAATATCAGCCTGAGCATCGTGATCTTCGATATTGATGATGGCACGGCCGTGTCCCATACTGATAAATCCGTCACGGATTCCCGTCTGGATTATTGGGTCAAGTTTTAATAATCGAAGGTAGTTAGCGATTGTAGAACGTTTTTTACCTACACGGTCACTCATTTGTTCCTGAGTAAGCTGTATCTCGTCTATTAGCCTCTGGTATGAAAGGGCTATTTCTATAGGGTCAAGGTCATGACGCTGAATGTTCTCAACAAGAGCCATTACCAGCGATTCGTTATCGTCAGCAAGACGAACATAAGCAGGTACAGTAGCGAGTCCTGCAAGTTTCGAAGCGCGAAGACGTCGCTCTCCCGAAATTAACTGGTATTTGTTGTAATCCAGTTTTCTTACGGTAATAGGTTGTATTACACCAAGTTCTTTTATCGAGGTGCTAAGTTCCTTAAGCGTTTCTTCGTTAAAGTTAGTTCTGGGCTGAAAAGGATTTATTTCAATAGCATCAAGTTCAAGCTCAATGATATTACCTACAACTTTATCAGCACCTGCATCCTCAACCGATTTGATATCGTTGTCCGGATCTTTTAATAATGCTGATAAACCCCTGCCCAGTGCTTGTTTTTTAATTGCTTTTGTCATAAACCTACTCTTGTACTACTGTGTTTTTCTTTATAATTTCTTCTGCAAGGTTAATGTAATTTACAGCACCTTTGCTCGTTGCGTCATAATTGATAATGCTTTCACCAAAACTTGGTGCCTCACTAAGTTTTACGTTACGTTGTATCACGGTATCGAAAACCATATCATGGAAGTGCTTTTGTACTTCCTCCACCACCTGATTAGACAGGCGAAGGCGGGAATCATACATAGTCAATAGCAATCCTTCGATGTCAAGTTGAGGGTTGTGTATTTTTTGTACGCTTTTTATCGTGTTCAATAACTTTCCAAGACCTTCAAGGGCGAAATATTCGCACTGGATAGGGATAACAACAGAATCTGCTGCTGTCAGGGCATTAAGGGTAAGCAAACCTAATGAAGGAGCACAGTCGATAAGGATATAATCATATTTATCCTTAACGCTTTCTAGTGCCTGTTTAAGCATATATTCCCTGTTTTCTTTGTCTACAAGTTCGATTTCAATAGCTACAAGGTCAATATGCGCAGGAATTACCCATACATTGGGCGAGTTGCATTCCAGCGTCGCTTCTTCCGGAGTATTGCTATGTTCCAGTATCTGGTAGGTGCCTTTTTCTACGGTTTCTACATTAATACCCAGTCCCGAACTGGCATTAGCCTGAGGGTCAGCATCTATAAGTAATACTTTTTTTTCAAGTACACCCAGCGCAGCGGCCAGATTTACAGAAGTAGTTGTTTTTCCTACGCCCCCTTTTTGGTTGGCAATGGCAATAATCTTACCCATTTGTGATTGTAAATTTTGAACCGTAAAAATACAATTATTTATGGTTTATGAAAACGGAATTTGTTAACATTAGACAAATATAAAAGCCCCGCGTTTTTACGTGGGGCTTTTGGTATAAGACTGGCGAATCTATGACTTATTTGATGATTAGTTTTTTAGACTCAGAATAGTTTCCTGATTCAACTTTTACGATATACATACCAGCTGAAAGATCAGAAAGGTTAAGGTTTTGAGTTCCCTGATTTAATGTTGAAGAGAATACGTTAGCACCTGTAAGAGTAAATACATTAACTGTACCGTTTGCCTCAAGATTGTTGTTGATAGTTACGTTTCCGTCTACAGATGGGTTAGGGAAAATGCCGAATGTAGTTTTGTTAAGGTCGTTAATACCTGCTACTGCTTCAGACCATTTTACATTGTCAATTAGTGCAGCTGTGTGAGCTATGCTTCCAATAATTTTGAATCCAATATATTTTTGGCCCTCAGTAGCTGTTATAGCTATATTAGTATGGTTAGTTAATTCATCAGCTATGATGATTGGATCTCCGGAAGCAACGAATGTTGTAGTGTCAGTATTGTCACTAAAGGTTCCTAACTGGATAGTAACTTCACCAGGTGCTGGACCTGCGCCCATAACTACTCTGTCTGAATCAAAAGATAAGTTGTAGCTTCCGCCAAGTGATGTAAGTTCCGGGCTTATTAGGAATGAATCTGTATTTGGAGCTCCTGAAGCATAAAAAGTCACAAAGTTTTCGTTTTCTGCTCCGTCTATGTAGAGCATTGCTCCATTAGTTATTGTTGACCAACAATTTTCGTTAACATCTGTAAATGAGTTGAAGTCTTCGTTAAGCGTTGCAACAGCAGCACATGGGGTAGCCGGTATCTCAGACCATTTTACGTTATCGATAGCAACTGCATTGTGCGTACCTGTACCGATAATTTTGAAAGCAATGAATTTTTGAGTTTCTGATGCAGGGATTACAATATTAGCATGTGTTTCAGAAGTTTCAGTTACAACGAATGGTTCGCCAACAGCAACAAAGTTTTCAAAATCACCCGCAGTAGCTAGAGTACCTACCTGTACAGTCATGTCTCCTGCTGGGAAACCGTTTTGACCTGCCAGTTTGAAAGTATCGAACGAAAGTTCATGATTACCGTCAATTGTAGAAAGTTCTGGAGTCACAAGGAAGCCTGCTGAACCTGCTGCTGTCATGTTATAATAGGCAGCATATTGATTTGTTTGGTCCTGACTTGCAGTAGTGTAAACAAGAGGTGATGCTGTAGCTGACCAGCAATACTCGCTGATAGCATTAAAAGATGGTGTAAAGTTACTGAAATCCTCATCAAGAGTTGTAACAGCAGGGCATGGGTTTGGAATTTCGTTGTAAACTACGTTATCCAAAGCCGCTGCATTGAAAGCATCTGCTGATAAGAACTTAAATGCGATATATTTTTTTGTTTCTGATGCCGGGATTACAATGTTAGCATGTGTTGTAAGTTCTGCTGCGATAGTGTAAGCAGAACCAATCGCTTCAAAATCTGTAGCGTCAGTTGGGCTTGATACTAATCCTACTTCAACAGTAACAACACCTGTTGGTGTTTGTCCACCTTGTCCTGCAGGTTTGAAAGTGTCGAAAGAAAGCTGGTGTGTTCCATCAACTGTAATTAACTCAGGGGCAATGATGTAACCCGCTACGTTAGCTCCTGTCATGTGCGTGTAATAAACAGCATATTGGTTTGAAGGTGTTCCTGCTTCAGCTGTATAAATCCATGGGCCTTGTGCTGCTGCACCTATAGAACTCCAACATTGTTGTGGGAATGCCTGAGCTGAATTACTAGTAATTGTAAAATCAACAAAGTCTTCATTTAGTGTTGCTACTGCTTCACATTGTGCATAAGAAGCGATACCGGCGAAAAGAGCAGCTACCAGAAGTAGATTTTTTTTCATTTGATATTTTATTTAGATTTATTAAAAATAATTTATGCCGCAAATATATAAATTTATTTAAACTAAGTCTAAATAAATGATTTGATTTTTTATAAGTATGTTATTGTTAAAAACCCGTGATATTGTTTGAATAGAGGATGAAAAAAGAGATGTTTTAAATACGAAGTTTGTAGAATTGTATAAAAAAAGCTCCTGATCTTAAAATCAGGAGCTTTTTAAAATTCAGAAAATGTCTGTTTATTTATTTTTTTTCGCTTTAATCATGGCCTCAAGCATATCCCACATTTCTTCGGGTATGGCCTCAAGTAAATTAAATTGCCCTGCGCCTTTAAGCCATTCTCCACCATCAATAGTTATCACTTCACCGTTTACATAGGCAGAGAAGTCTGAAACGAGGTAAGCTGCAATATTGGCTAATTCCTGATGATCACCTACACGTTTTAACGGTACTTTTTTAGCCAGGTCAAATTTATCTTTCAAATCGCCGGGCAATAACCTGTCCCAGGCACCTTTAGTAGGAAAGGGGCCCGGTGCAATCGCATTTGATCGGATGCCGTATTTGGCCCATTCTACAGCCAGGCTTCGTGTCATTGCCAGTACTCCGGCTTTGGCGGTAGCACTTGGCACTACGTAGGCAGACCCTGTCCATGCATAAGTAGTTACTATATTAAGGATAGTCGATTTTTCCTGTTTAGTATCTATCCAGTGTTTCCCAAATGCAAGCGTACAGTTTTTTGAGCCTTTAAGCACGATGTCTATAACGGTATCAAAAGCATTGGCAGATAAACGTTCTGTAGGTGAAATAAAGTTACCCGCTGCATTGTTAAGCAAAACGTCAACCCTGCCATATTCTTTTAATACGGCCTGAAGCATATTTTCTACCTCTTCATAATGACGTACGTCGCATTGCACTGCCAGACATTTACCTCCTGTTTCTGCTTCCAGTTCCTGTGCGGTTGTTTTAAGTTTTTCAAGATCGCGGGAAGTAATGGCAACCTTAGCACCGAGTTCCATAAAGTATTTGGTCATCGATTTACCAAGGCCGCTGCCTCCACCGGTAACCACAATTATTTTGTCCTTCAATGCATTATCGCGAAGCATCTTATCTGTATAAGCCATAGTTTGTATTGTAAGTGTTTGTTTGAGAAATTAAATATATAAAAAAGTATGCATACATAATATATTTGATGTAAAGTATTATTCCTGACATACTGATTCAGTGTTTGGT
Source organism: Flavobacterium suzhouense (assembly GCF_042684765.1). Classification (NCBI taxonomy): domain Bacteria; kingdom Pseudomonadati; phylum Bacteroidota; class Flavobacteriia; order Flavobacteriales; family Flavobacteriaceae; genus Flavobacterium; species Flavobacterium suzhouense. The sequence goes on from NZ_JBHUMD010000027.1 coordinate 109,176, forward strand.
ATTGTATGCAAAGTCTCGAGTGCATCAATTAATAGTTTCTTTGCTTCACTAAAATCAGAGTCTGTAAAAAGGGGAGTGCCAAGGCCTAATATATTACCTTCTGATACAATGTTTAAAAAGAGCTGTGAAACTACTTCACTGTTTTTACCTTCCGGTAAATCAAAACTCCAAAATACTGCCTTTTTGCCTAATGAAGGCAGGAGTATAATTTCACTGGTAATAAGAAGAGAACGGGTTGCAAAAATGTTTCGGAGATGTTCCTGTTCAGTTGTTATATATCTTAATAATAGGGGTTCGTCATCATTTTTCTTGTCTAAATAGTTCAATTTGTCAAGTAAGATATACTGAAGAGCCGTTTCGTTAATATTAATAATATCGGGGTTTTCGCTTAAGTCTACATCACCTTTTAGTGCTATGGCATACAATAAATCATTGTCCGGTATTATCCAGTATGCCATACTGTTGTTGCATTTTACAAGTGATTGTGCCGGTAAGTTTGTGATGAATAATGCCATTACAATCCTTAAAATAAGTTTAAATGGTTTCATAATCACTGCTTTTAGACTCTAAATGAGTATTTATTTATAAATTTAGCTATTATTTCTAAAATATTAAATGTACTGGCTGTTAATGTGTTGTAAAAAAAAAGATATGCACCGAGGAAAATATTCTTTTTTAGACTGTTTAAGTTTTAAAATAAGTGTTTTATCTTTCAGCCGGCTAAACTACTAAATGAAACGTAATGAAAATTTTACTTGCTGATGACCACAGTGTAATAAGACAAGGTGTCTCTTTAATGTTAAGAGACGCTTTTGATAGTCTTGAAATTGAACAAGCGGACAGTTTTTATGAAACACTGAACCTTGTTAAGGATATTGAGTTCGACTTACTTCTTTTGGATATAAATTTACCAGGAGGCGATACAGATACTATGATCGCTGATGTAAGGGGGCTTCAGAGTGATTTAAAAGTACTTATGTTTTCGGCTTATGATGAAGACCAGTACGGCCTTCGTTATTATCAGGCAGGTGCTCAGGGTTATGTTAATAAACTAAGCTCCGAAGAAACAATTCTTCAGGCTGTGAATGCAGTACTGGATGGAGGCCTGTTTTTTGGGAATTCATTAGGGGCTCCATCTGTAAAATCTATAAATCCTTTAGAGACGCTTTCGGCCAGAGAACTTGAAATTGCCGGTATGCTTGTAAAAGGTGAAGGTAACCTTGAAATCTCTAATAAGTTAGGGATAGGTATGTCTACAGTGAGTACTTATAAAAGCAGGATATTTGAAAAACTAGGAGTGACCAATGTTTTAACAATGGCAGAAAAATACTGGCATTATAAAAACTAGTTTGGTCGCATAAAGTTTATTGTTATAGTTGTCCCTTTTTCGGAGGAAGTTATATACAGGCTTCCTCCAATGATAACTAAAAGCTCAATAATCATGTGCAATCCCATTCCGGTTGGTTTTCCGGATGGCTTATTGCCCAACGCAAGATTGTTGTAAAAATTCACCATTTCAGCACTCATCCCTTTACCGGTGTCCGTGACGGTAATAGATAATTCATTATCCTTTTGTGATGAGGTTATGGTGATACTTCCGTCAAAGGTATGCTTTAGAGCATTGTCCAGCAGATTGTGCAAAACTATCGACAGTAAGTGTCTGTTAATTGTAATGAACAGGCTGCTGTCAGTATAATTGTATAGTTTTGTTTTTGCAGCTGTGGCTATGTTTTTAAAGAATGTTATTTTTTCCTCTGCAAGATTTCGGATAGAGTAGGGTTCCGATTCGGTATTATTCAAATCAGTTTCCTTTGCATACTCAAGGAAGTTGTCAACAAAATGATATAATTGTGTCGATGAGGTATGTATAGCTTTTACATCCTCTTTTTCCACTGATCCTGTCTTTTCCAGATTATTATACAGATATTTCCCGGTAAGAGCTATAAACTTTAGGGGACTCTTTATATCATGTGTTATAGTCTTTATAAGGTTTTTGTGGTTTTTTACCTGTACACTAAGGTCTTCTTTTGTTTTTCTCAAAGTCAAAACAGTAGATTGTAACTGTTCTGTTCGTAGTACCACCTGTTTTTCAAGCTGTATGTTTTTATGTTTGATGTAACGAATCCTAAGTTTCACAGATAAGTATATTACAAGTAGCCCCAAAGCAATAAGTACAACGGTAAACCAACCTGTTTGCCAAAAAGCAGGTGTTATGCTGAATTGTATGTCTTTGTAAATGTACTTTGATCCAAATCCGGATAATTTGCGAATTTTTAAGGTATATTCCCCCGGAGGTAAAGTAGAGAAAGATACATTGGTTTCGGTCATAGGTGTCCAGTTCTGAACAACAGGACCTTCAAGCCTGGTTTCAATATTTTGATTATAAGCATTCCCGAAGAATGGACTGCTGATGAAGAATTTGATTTTCCCAAAATGCCTGTCAAATACAAATTTGGAATTATTATAAGCGTGAGTAGTTGAATCAACCTCTATTTCATCAAGATAAATACCACTGTCGGGCAATCTTTTGTGAACACTCAAAGGATTAAAGTACACAATCCCGTCCATGGAAGGGAAAAATATAGTTTTTTGGTTCACGTTTACGCCACAAGGTGTACAGCCACCATTGAATTCGTTATTAAGGAACCCAAGGCTTTTATCGTATAAATTATAGTAAACGGTTTTTGTTTTGTTATCTGCATAATCAAAGAGATCTTGCTTTTTTGCTGCAAAAAGCCCTTTATTGGTTGTTAGCCACATTACCCCTTCCTTGTCTTCAATAATGCAGTGCGTTGTAAGGAGGTAACCATACCTGTCTTTTGGCATATGCGTAAATTTGCCTTTTCGGTAAAGGAAGAAACCATTATTATAGGTGCCTAACCATATTTCACCCGGACTGGAGGCATAAATGCTTCTAACATGGGTGGTGCTGCTTATTTCTTTTACTCTTTCGGTTTTTTTTGTGTTAAGGTGAAATTTGTAAAGTCCTCTCCATGAACCACACCATAGTGTTTTTCCGTCTACCTCTACAATTTCAGTTGGTGGGAAATCAATTTTTGAAATAAGTTGAGGTACAGGTGAATCTTCATCAGGATTTATGGTATATAATGCTCCTTTATCTGCCTGGCTATATGCTCCTATGTAAATGTTTCCATTTGCTCCTTTGGCAATGCATCTTGCAGAACGGTTTAGATCCCAGGTGTTAAATTTTTTAAAGTTACTTTTTTTAGTAAATCGGTATACTGAATTTAGTTTTTTTGTCCAGATATTACCGTTTTTATCAGTAAGAACTGCAAACTTATCGCTATATTTTTCAATATCTATTGCTGACTTTTCGCCTTTATCGCTAAAAATTTCTCCTGTAGATGTTAGTATTTTATTGTCTCCAAGTTGGGTTAAGGCATAGTAAATATTACTATTGCCATTACTTTCTTCATTTGGAGCAATATTATGCCGGAAATCGTTACGTTTTACAACGAGAAGCCCTTTGTTGCTACTGCCAAGATATAATACTTCGTTCTTTTCGTCGTAATATGCAGATACAATGTTGTTTGCTTTGTAATTAAAACCCTCAAATATTAATTCTTTCGTAAGGTGATCATTTGTCTTTCGAAGGTAAAACAATTTGTCATCAGAAAACAGGAAGGCTTGTTGGGCAATATTGTTTGAGAAGATTTCAATTTTTTTAGTGAAGTCATACCCGAATTTCTGAAAGCTCTTATGTATTTCTGAAAATAAAGAATATTCATTTTTTTCATTAAGGATATACAGGTCACCCGAGCTTACAAAAAATTTATCGGATTGATTAAAGATATGTTTTTTTTGCTGAGTCAGCTTGTAATTTGAGTTGTAAATGCTAACGCTATCCTGTGTGAAAATATAGGTTCTGTCCTTCACAGAAATAGCAAGAGGTTTTTGTCTTTGCTTATAATAATCCTGAAAGTAAGCATCTCTGCTCAATAGTGTATACAGTTTTTTGCGATACTTTATGGTATCCATGTTTTTCACGGCTCTTTCATGAATCAAAAGTGTTTCCGATCTTTCGTTGAGTATGATAATGCTGTCTTTTGCAACACTGCCGGTAAATAGCAACATTCTGTTGGAAGAAAGTCCCTTAGTATTCTCAGAATTATAGATGTTAAAGTTTTGACCATCATACCTTACAATTCCGTTTTCAGTAGAGAGCCAGATGTATCCATATTTATCAGCAGTAATTGATTTTACACTATTTTGAGGTAAATGTTTGCTGTCTGCAGAAAACCATTGGTAATTGTAGTTTTGCTGCGCTAGCATTTGCTGGCTAAATAGCAGCAAAAGGAGTATTTTTAAGATATAATTACAAAAAAGCTTCATTGGTCAAGGCTTGTGCGTCAAATATACTAAAGACTGTTCGAAATTGTATGAAAAGTTCATAAAAGTATTAATTGGGATTAAAGTTTGAAATTACTGTATCAGAGTTTTTTTGATTTTTTTAAACTGAATTGATAGTTTTAAGCTAAACTGACATGTAATTTGTAAGTGAATTAGGCCTTAATTTGTTGTTCGTTAATTCCGGATAAGAGCTTTTTTAATCCGAAATTTATGAGAATAATTCGATTTCGGGCAATTTTTGCAGGTTTAGGTTTTTCAATACTCCGTTTACCGATATATAGTATGCGTTTACCGTGTTTTTTTGCTGTTTCCTGTTGTATATCATACATTTGTATCAGTTTAGTATGGTAGGCGAATAAGGGTTTGTCTATATTTAATCTATGCTAAATCAGCTCATATTGAGTCAAAAACCCGATTGAGTTTAACGTTTAATTAAGTTTTTTTCGCATCTTTGCACCATAATTAATAATTAAAATGAACAGTAAGCTGCCCCCAAAGTATACTATTCTATTTTTATTACTCTTTATTTCAATCTCGAATAAAGGAGGAATGGCTCTGTTGAAGAGCATTGAGCTTTACCCTGCCGACACGGCTGCGACGGGTGAGGCTTTTTTTGTTCCTGCTTCTACTTCAATTGTCGCCGGTGGTTCTTCATCGGTTTTAGAGTCTTATCAATGGTATGCTGATATAGTTCACTATATCTAGTACTGAGGGATTTTTTACACAAGGGCAGTTTTTTGTTATTAGGTTCTGAGGGATGCGAATTGATGCAAAACCGGGGCTTTAAATGATAAAAATAAATTTAGCATACCCCCAAATATTAAATTCTATTTACAATGAAAAGACTATTACCTGTATTATTGATACTCTTGGGTGTTTACACAGCCAACGCCCAGGTAGGTATAGGTACTACAACACCTAATCCTTCTGCCCAGTTACAAATTGTTTCTGGCGATAAAGGTGTTTTAATACCTCAGGTTCAGTTAACCAGTACTACCGATACTACGACTATTACCAATGGTAACGTTCAGAGTTTATTGGTGTACAACATTACCTCTAATAGCCAAATCAAACCTGGCTATTATTATTGGTACGTTAATAAGTGGTACAGGCTTTTGTCTGACGGAGATGCAGGTCAGGGTGATTCTGCACAGCCTATTATCGATAATGGTAACGGTACATATACCTATACTAATCCTGATGGGTCAGTTACTACAATTGATGTTCCGGGTAATCAAACCCTGACTTTTCTTGTTTATAACCCAACGGCTAAAACTTTGACTTATACAGCAGAGAACGGATTTAATACAGTTATAGATCTTGATGCGGTTGTTAAAGCTTCCGAAACAGTAACTACTTTAGTTGATAATGGCAACGGAACTGTAACTTTTACTAATGAGGCTGGTGTCGCTACTACGATTAACCTGGCAGGAGGTACACAAGGTGTTGGTATAGCTAGTACAGTTGATAACGGAAATGGTACATTTACTCTTCATTATACAGACGGAACGTCATTTACCACTGCAAATTTAACAGGGCCTCAGGGTGCTGTTGGTGCAATTGGACAAAGTGCTTACCAAACTTGGTTGAATGCAGGTAATACTGGGACAGAAGCTGACTTTTTAGCAGCACTTCAGGGTGCGGCAGGAGCAGTAGGAGCCTCAGGTGTTGGTATTCAAAATGTGGTTAATAATGGTGATGGTACATTTACAATTAATTTTACGGATGGTACTTCATTTACAACGTCTAGTTTCTTAGGCCCTCAGGGGCCTGTAGGTGCAACTGGTGCTCAGGGACAAGCTGGTGCAATCGGTGCTACCGGAGCCGACGGAAAGGGTATTGCTAGTACAACGGATAACGGAAATGGTACATTTACGATCAATTATACAGATGGTACTTCATTTACCACTTCAAACCTGACAGGTCCACAAGGAGCAACAGGTATGCAAGGTGTTGCTGGAGCAACGGGAGCAGATGGAAAAGGTATTGTAAGTACAACAGATAACGGAAACGGTACATTCACGATCAACTTTACAGACGGTACTTCATTTACCACTTCAAACCTGACAGGTCCTCAGGGAGCAACAGGAACGCAAGGTATCCAGGGTCCACAAGGAGCTACAGGAAACGATGGTGTTGCCGGTCCTCAGGGAGCAACGGGAGCAGATGGAAAAGGTATTGCAACTACAGTTGATAATGGTAACGGTACATTCACTATTAACTATACAGACGGTACTTCTTTCACTACTTCAAATCTAACAGGTCCTCAGGGAGCAACAGGAACACAAGGTGTTGCCGGAGCAACGGGAGCCGACGGAAAGGGTATTGCTAGTACAACAGATAACGGAAATGGTACATTCACGATCAATTATACAGATGGTACTTCATTTACCACTTCAAACCTGACAGGTCCACACGGAGCTACAGGAAACGATGGTGTTGCTGGTCCTCAGGGAGCAACGGGAGCAGATGGAAAAGGTATTGCAAGTACAATTGACAACAATAACGGTACATTCACGATCAATTATACAGACGGTACTTCATTTACCACTTCAAACCTGACAGGTCCACAAGGAGCAACAGGAACGCAAGGTGTTGCCGGAGCAACG
>NZ_JBHUMD010000027.1:116165-116782 GCF_042684765.1 Flavobacterium suzhouense
TGACGGGAAAGGTATTGTAAGCACAGTTGACAACAACAACGGTACATTCACGATCAATTATACAGACGGTACTTCATTTACCACTTCAAACCTAACTGGTGCTACAGGAGCTCAGGGAGCAACAGGAGCAGACGGAAAGGGTATTGCTAGTACAACAGATAACGGAAACGGTACATTCACGATCAACTTTACAGACGGTACTTCATTTACCACTTCAAACCTGACAGGTCCTCAGGGAGCAACCGGAACGCAAGGTATCCAAGGTCCACAAGGAGCTACAGGAAACGATGGTGTTGCCGGTCCTCAGGGAGCAACGGGAGCTGATGGAAAAGGTATTGTAAGTACAACAGATAACGGAAACGGTACATTCACGATCAATTATACAGATGGTACTTCATTTACCACTTCAAACCTGACAGGTCCACAAGGAGCAACAGGAACGCAAGGTGTTGCCGGAGCAACAGGAGCTGACGGGAAAGGTATTGCAAGCACAGTTGACAACAACAACGGTACATTCACGATCAACTATACAGACGGTACTTCATTTACCACTTCAAATCTGACAGGTCCTCAGGGAGCAACCGGAACACAAGGTATCCAGGGTCCACAAGGAGCTA
>NZ_JBHUMD010000027.1:116830-299336 GCF_042684765.1 Flavobacterium suzhouense
GACAGGTCCACAAGGAGCTACCGGAACGCAAGGTGTTGCCGGAGCAACAGGAGCTGACGGGAAAGGTATTGCAAGCACAGTTGACAACAACAACGGTACATTCACGATCAACTATACAGACGGTACTTCATTTACCACTTCAAACCTAACTGGTGCTACAGGAGCTCAGGGAGCAACAGGAACACAAGGTATCCAAGGTCCGCAAGGCGCAACCGGAAACGATGGTGTTGCTGGTCCTCAGGGAGCAACGGGAGCTGATGGAAAAGGTATTGCAAGTACAATTGACAACAACAACGGTACATTCACGATCAACTTTACAGACGGTACTTCATTTACCACTTCAAACCTGACAGGTCCACAAGGAGCAACAGGAACGCAAGGTGTTGCCGGAGCAACGGGAGCCGACGGAAAGGGTATTGCTAGTACAACAGATAACGGAAACGGTACATTCACGATCAACTTTACAGACGGTACTTCATTTACCACTTCAAATCTGACAGGTCCTCAGGGAGCAACCGGAACACAAGGTATCCAGGGTCCACAAGGAGCTACCGGAAACGATGGTGTTGCTGGTCCTCAGGGAGCAACAGGAGTTGACGGGAAAGGTATTGCAAGCACAGTTGACAACAACAACGGTACATTCACGATCAATTATACAGATGGTACTTCATTTACCACTTCAAACTTAACTGGTGCTACTGGAGCCCAAGGTGCTACTGGAGCTCAAGGCGCAACAGGTGCTCAGGGCGCAACAGGTGCTCAGGGTGCAACAGGTGCTCAGGGTGCAACAGGTGCTCAGGGTGCTACTGGAGCCCAAGGTGCAACAGGTGCTGACGGAATACAAGGACCACAAGGTCTACAAGGAAATACAGGTGCTACTGGAGCTCAGGGTGCTACTGGAGCTCAGGGCGCAACAGGTGCCCAAGGTGCTACAGGAGCTCAGGGTGCAACAGGTGCCCAAGGCGCAACAGGAGCTCAGGGTGCAACAGGAGCTCAGGGTGCAACAGGTGCCCAAGGCGCAACAGGTGCTCAGGGTGCTACTGGAGCTCAAGGCGCAACAGGTGCTCAGGGTGCAACAGGTGCTCAGGGTGCAACAGGTGCTCATGGTGCTACTGGAGCCCAAGGTGCAACAGGTGCTGACGGAATACAAGGACCACAAGGTCTACAAGGAAATACAGGTGCTACTGGAGCTCAGGGCGCAACAGGTGCCCAAGGTGCTACAGGAGCTCAGGGTGCTACTGGAGCCCAAGGTGCAACAGGTGCTCAGGGCGCAACAGGAGCCCAAGGTGCAACAGGTGCTCAGGGTGCTACTGGAGCTCAAGGCGCTACTGGTGCTCAAGGTGCAACAGGTGCTCAGGGCGCAACAGGTGCTCAAGGTGCAACAGGTGCTCAGGGCGCAACAGGTGCTACAGGAGCTCAGGGTGCAACAGGTGCCCAAGGCGCAACAGGAGCTCAGGGTGCAACAGGTGCTCAGGGTGCAACAGGTGCCCAAGGCGCAACAGGAGCTCAGGGTGCTACAGGAGCTCAAGGCGCAACAGGTGCTCAGGGTGCAACAGGTGCTCAGGGTGCAACAGGTGCCCAAGGTGCTACAGGTGCTCAAGGTGCAACAGGTGCTGACGGAATACAAGGACCACAAGGTCTACAAGGAAATACAGGTGCTACTGGAGCCCAAGGTGCAACAGGTGCTCAGGGTGCAACAGGAGCTCAGGGTGCAACAGGTGCCCAAGGTGCTACAGGTGCTCAAGGTGCTACAGGAGCTCAGGGTGCAACAGGTGCTCAAGGCGCAACAGGAGCTCAGGGTGCAACAGGAGCTCAGGGTGCAACAGGTGCTCAGGGTGCAACAGGTGCTCAGGGTGCTACAGGTGCCCAAGGCGCAACAGGTGCTCAGGGTGCTACTGGCGCAACAGGTGCTCAAGGCGCAACAGGTGCTCAGGGTGCTACAGGTGCCCAAGGCGCAACAGGTGCTCAGGGTGCTACTGGCGCAACAGGTGCTACAGGTGCTCAGGGTGCTACTGGCGCAACAGGTGCTACAGGTGCTCAGGGTGCTACAGGTGCTCAGGGTGCTACTGGAGCTCAAGGCGCAACAGGTGCTCAGGGTGCAACAGGAGCTACAGGTGCAACCGGTGCTCAGGGTCCACAAGGTGCGACCGGAGCAGACGGTGTAGGTGGAGTTACCACAGGAAGTTCTACCGTTACTGTTAGCGGATCTGGTACAGTTGCAACTCCATACGTATTGAGTGTTACTCCGGGCGCTAATAACTCGGTGATGACTACCAGCGGATCAGGAGCTGTACAGTGGACTAGTAATGATACATTCGTAAGCGAACCATGGAGAATACAGAACAGTACTAATCCTGCTAAAGCTAATACTGATAATATCTATCAGAATGGTAGAGTAGCGATAGGTAACTTCTCAGGAACAACATCAACAAATACACTTGATGTAAATACAGGTACTGTGAGAGTTGGAGAAATTAGAAATACATATACACAAGCAACTACTGATAAAGTTGTTGTGGCAGATACAAATGGTGTTCTAAGATCGGTTAATTCAGCAATGCCAAAAGTGTTCTACATGCCGGCAGTGATTTTTGATACGTCATCAAATGGTACCGGAATTAAACGAAATCTGTATATGGAATATCAGGCACAGTTTACGGGTCAGATATTTATACCAGATAATGCAACAGGTGGTTCACTTGGAGGAGCAAATGCAGGTTTCATCAAAAGTGCAGGTGCAGATGCAACTATACCTATTACGGTTCCTGCAAACGGATTAATGTATTATATTACATATTTTGATCCTACAGTATTTGCAAACCTTAGTATAGATGCTAATGGTATATTGACTTATGATATCATTGGATCAGGAACAGAAGCTTCTTACATGAACATCGTATTTGTGGTAAAATAATTATTATTGGGGCAGGCATAACAACTATCTTTATGCCTGTTTCCAATCAATAAATCAGTTATGATTAAAAAATTACATACATATAGTATTGGTTTACTTCTTAAAGCGATTTTATGCCTGGGTATATTAGTTGCTTTAGGAACCACAAAAGCTATGGCGCAGTTTGCTGTAAGCGAAGATTTTCGTGGAGCAGGTAATCCTGACATTATTATTGGAGACAATGCTTACCTTACATCGGGTAATGGTGACCCTGTAAATGGAGGCTGGTTAAGGCTTACAAGTGCTGCCACTTACCAAAAGGGTTTTGCTTATGTAGACAGATCATTTCCTTCAACACTGGGGGTTCTTGTTGATTTTGAATATAAGACCTGGAGAGATGTAAATGATGGTTATAACGGTGCTGATGGTATTGGGGTATTCCTTTTTAATGGAGATAGCTCAAATACTTTTTCGCTTGGAGGTTATGGAGGTTCGTTAGGATATGCACCTAATGGTGTTGGAGGTCTTAATGGCGGTTATGTAGGTATTGGTCTTGACGAATATGGTAACTTTTCGAATCCTACTGAGGGTAGAAATGGTGGTCCGGGTGAACGACCTAATGCCATAGTGTTACGTGGTCCTACAACTTCAAATTCAGGTACAACGAATCCGTATTTAGCAGGTACTACTATCAGAACAACTGATGGTGGCGCTACGTTTACCTATTCTACGACAGCAACAGGGGTGACAAGCCAAAATGCACTAGACTATAATACAGTAACCTCTACAAGGCCGACTGACTCCCAATTTTACAGGAGGATTCAGATTAAAATCGAAAGACTTACAACGGGTGGACAATATAAGATCACAGTTAGATGGAAGACGACTCCTACCGGTGCTTTTGTAGATGTAACATCTTATACTACTACAGATGTTCCTCCGGCTTTATTAAAACTTGGTTTTGCGGCATCTACCGGTGGAGGTGTGAACTATCATGAGATTCGAAATCTATTGGTTACTACACCAAATAACATGCGCGTTAAAAAGACCGCTAATAAAGACTTTATCCGTACAGTTGCAGGATCGGGCAGTGAAAACCAGATAATCTATACAATCGAAATTACTAATGATACTCCGGAACCGGTATATAATATCGATTTTGTTGACAGGATTACTGATGCTGATGGAAACTTAATACCTAAATATAACAATATAACAACTCCTAATGGATTTGAAATAACATCGGTTTCGGCTTCCGGTTTTACATCAGGAACACCTACGGTGGCACTTTTGTCAAATACTATTACGGGTACTTTTGCCATGCCAGCTAATTCTGTTGCAACTATTACGGTAACAGGTACGCTAAGAAATTATACACCAAGCGGTAATGTAGTTGTTAATACAGCGACAGCGACTCCGCCTTATGATGATGACTTAAATAATAATACTTCTATAGTTGAAACTCCGGTTTTGGCAGAGGGTATTGATATAGTACCTACGCATACACTAGATGAAAACTGTGCTGATGGCAGCAATACTTTTACAGTGAACGTTTCTAACGTTGGTGTACAAGATGCATCAATAACCACAGGTGGTAGTTCTAATAGATTACGTGTTTTCATTACTGTGCCTCAGCCTAACGTAAATGGATACGGTATAACATGGGATAATACAAACGGATGGACATTGCAAAATACTACTAATGCAGCGGGTAATACTACTTATGAATATCGCTCGAGTAATTCTGCTACTATAGCTTCTGGACAGGCCTATAATTATCCAATTGTATATACAATAACTAAAACAGGTGCTGCAACAGCCTATACGACTACTGCTGAAGCCAGATATACTAACAATAATGGAAATACCAATTTAGAACCAGTTGCTGCAAGAAATAACAATACAGCCAGTGTTTCGATTGTTACAATCCCTAATGCTCCAACTGCTAATAATGTTTATTACTGTCTTGGAGAAACTGCTTCACCTTTAACAGCTACGGCTTCTTCAGGTAATGTATTAAAATGGTATTTCTCGGCTACAGGAGGTTTTTCTTCTGATTATGCTCCGACACCTCTTACAGATGTAGCAGGTGTACAAAGCTATTGGGTAACTCAAACCAGAGGTACTTGTGAAAGTCCGCGTAGACAAATAAATGTTTATACTGCTCCTACACCTACACCGGGATCTATTGGTTCAGACCAGTATTTTTGTTCAGGGGGTGGAGATCCGGCGTTATTAACATCGGTAACAGCAGGTACTATAGGTTCGGCTTCGGGATTAACACTTACCCGTACTTATCAATGGCAGATTTCGACAAATAATGCCACATGGACTAATATTAGCGGTGCTACCAATGCTACTTATGATCCACCGGCAATTACTGCTACAAGATATTACAGAAGGATTACTGTATCTACAAACACAACCAATGGAGGATCTTACCAATGTCAGTCGGCTCCAACAAACGTGGTTACTGTAAAAGTATATGGCAACAATCTTACCGGAGGTGTAATCTCTGGTCCTGGAAGAGTTTGTTCAGGAAGTACAGCTACGCTGAATAATGATTTGAATGGTGGTGATGATACGGTTAACTATCAATGGCAGTCATCTACTATTGGTAGCCCTTTTAACTGGGTAGATATTCCGGGTGCTACAAGTGCAAGTTATACAACAGGGCCTTTAACTGCGAGAACATGGTTTAGACGTTTAGCAGTTAATCCATGTGTTACCGGAACAACAGGTGATATAAATGTTGATGTAACTACTATCAACCCGGGTAGCCTTGGTGCAGATAAAACGATTTGTTATAATACTTCTCCGGGAACTTTAGGCTCGGGAACGGGTACATCAAATGGTTCGTCTTCTACAGGTACAGTGTCATATACATGGCAGTCTGCTCCCGGAGCAACAGGAGGAACATTTACTACTATTGCCGGACAGACCGGAGCAACATATGCTCCCGGTAACCTTACAGCTACAATACGTTACCGTCGTATTAGTACTAATACATCAAATGGTGTAACCTGTGATGGTTATGTAGATATATTGGTTACAGTTCAGACAACGCCTGTAGCTGCAAGTATTACAGCGCCATCGCCTAATACAATATGTTATGGTAGTTCAGTAACTATTGCTTCAGGAGGAACAGGGACAGGAGATGGAGTGATTACCTATCGTTGGGAATCCAGTGCGATATCTCCGGTATCATATTCAACTATTGCAGGACAAACAGGAGCAACGCTTACAGTAAACCCTACTGTTTCTACTATGTATCGTAGATACACAGTGTCCACTGTTAATACTGTAGCCTGTGAATCCGTAGCTACAAATGCAGTTACAATAAACGTTCAGGGACAAATAAACGCAGGTACTATAGGAAGTGACCAGTCGATATGTAGTGGTGCTACACCAAGTACTTTAACCAGCGGATCTGCAGCTACTGTAAGTCCAAGTTTATCAGGTACTACTATAGCTTACAGATGGGAATATTCTACAGATGGCGGAACTACATGGACTACTGCACCGGGTACCGGTACAAATGCAACCTATTCTTTCCCGGGAGGTATATCTGCAAGCAGACTTTACCGCAGGGTAGCTGTAGTTACTGCAAATAGCAGGTCATGTGAATCACCTTCAGGAACTATAGCTATTAATGTGGTTACACCAACAGCAGGAAGTATCGCTGCAAACCAGACTATATGTTTTGGAACTCAGCCCTCACAATTTACTTCTGCAACAGGTGGTGCAGGTACAGGACCGGGCACATTTACTTACCAATGGCAGTCATCGGATAACGGTACTTCTAACTGGAATGATATTGGAGGTGCTACGTCAGAAACATATCAGGAGCCTAGTACGTTAACGGCTACAAAATATTATAGAAGGTATACCAAATCGAACACTAACGGAACTACTTGTCAGTCTCCTTATACAAATGTTATTACAGTAACAGTTGCGGGTCAGGTTAATGATCCGGGAAGCTTTACAGCAAGTAACCAGTATATATGTTCAGGAGCTAATCCTGCTCAGATTACATCTCAGAATGCGGGCTCAGTACCTGCACCGGGAACAATAAGTTATGTATGGCAGTCCTCTACCGATAATGGTGTTACCTGGAGCTCTGATATTGCAGGTGCAACAGGCGCTAACTATACGCCACCGGGACCAATGACTCAAAATACGTTGTTCAGAAGGCTTATTGTTGGAACATATAATGGAACACAGTGTCGTTCAGGCTGGGGGCCTCAGATTGCAATAAATATTAATGCAATCGCGACAGGTGGTCAGATTGGTTCAGATCAAACCGTTTGTAGCGGAACTGCTCCGACTCAAATTAGTAATGTTACCAGCGGTAACAACACGAATGGTGGTTATCAGTGGCAGTCGTCTACAGACAATGTAACATGGACAGATATATCAGGTGCAAATAATGCAGATTATCAACCCGGAACTATAACACAGACAACATATTACAGAAGATTAGGAAGATCTAACAATGGTGGTAACGTGTGTACGGGTACATCTCCTTCAAATGTTGTTACGATGACAGTTCCTTCGGTACCAACACCGGGAACTATTGGTAGTAACCAAAACGTTTGTGGAAATGCAGTTCCTGCTTTACTTACGTCATCTTCAGCCGGTACAGGTGGTACAAGTTACCAATGGCAGGAATCGTATGATAATAGCTATTGGGCTAATATTACAGGAGCTACATCGGCTACTTTCCAGCCACCGGCCTTGTCTTCTACACGTTATTACAGAAGGCTTTACATGAATAACGGTTGTGCATCTGCACCATCAAATGTTGTACTTATTACTGTAAATGTTTATCCTAACCCTGATAGTATTGCTGCTGACCAGACAGTTTGTAGCGGTTCAATACCAGCGACAATAACAGGCGGTACAGGATGGGCAGGTGGCGGCACAGGAAGCTATCGCTGGTATAGTTCAACTGATAATGCTACATGGACATTTACAGGTGTTACAACTCAAAATTATACTTTTTCGGCAGCTTTGGCTTCGACAACATACTATAGAAGAGGATTAACTTCAAGCCCTTGTTATGGTGAAGTATATACTAATACCGTAACGATTACAGTAGTACCCGGTCCGGTAGGAGGTACAGCTGCGGCTAACCAAACTATTTGTAATGGTGCAACGCCTGCTGCACTTACAGTGACAGGAAGCAGTGCCGGAACTTACCGTTGGGATGTATCTACAGATAACGTTAACTGGACAAGTACGGGTGTAACAACTGCAGGATATGCTCCGGGAGCATTGACAGCTACACGTTATTACAGACGTGCTATTATATCAGGATCTTGTACAGGTGAAGCTTATTCTACTACGGTAACTATTACAGTGCAACCGGTTATTAATGGAGGTACCGCTGCTGCAGACCAAAGTATCTGTAATGGAGGAACGGCAACAGCTCTTACTGTTACCGGAGCAAGCGCAGGAACATATCGTTGGGAAGTATCAACAGATGGTTCTACATGGAGTTCTACAGGAGTTACAACAGCAAATTATAGCCCTGGATCGCTAACAGCTACACGTTATTACAGAAGAGCAACTATTTCAGGTTCTTGTGAAGGATTTTCAACGATTGTAATCATTACAGTTTCAGCAGTTCCTACAGCAGGTGCTATAGCAGCTAACCAAAGTATTTGTAGTGGTGCTACTCCGGCAGCATTAACTTCAACTACTGCGGGTACCGGTACAGGAGCTATTACTTATGCATGGCAGTCTTCCACCGATGGCGGAGTTACATGGAGTGCTGATATTGCAGGTGCTACAGGCGCAACCTATGCACCGGGCGCACTTACGCAAACAACAAGATACCAAAGGTTCACTATAGCTACTAATGGTTCGGCAACGTGTCGTTCGGTAGCAACAACAGCGGTAATCATTACAGTTTCAGCAGTGCCTACAGCTGGTGCTATTGCAGCGAATCAGAATATATGTAGTGGTAGTACGCCAAGTGCCTTAACTTCTACAACTGCAGGTACTGGTACCGGAACTATCACTTATGCATGGCAGTCATCAACTGATGGTGGTGCTACATGGAGTGCTGATATTGCAGGTGCTACAGGCGCAACCTATGCACCGGGCGCACTTACGCAAACAACAAGATACCAAAGGTTCACTATAGCTACTAATGGTTCAGCAATTTGTCGTTCAGTGGCAACAACAGCCGTAGTTATTACAGTATCTGCTGCACCAACGGCAGGTTCGCTTACAGCAAACCAAAACATTTGTATGGACAATGCTCCGGCGGTAATAGGTCCGGGTACTGCTGGTACAGGTTCTGGTACGGTAACATACATATGGGAATCATCACTTAATGGAACAACAGGATGGACAGTGATTGCCGGTGCGACTTCGGCTTCATACCAGCCACCTGTTATACATTCAACAACATATTACAGACGTACAACAGTTGCCACATCTACAGTAAGTGGTAATACGGTTCAGTGTCAATCTGCACCGACAAGTGCAGTAACTGTAGTGACCAGAAACTGTAAGGTTATAACAAACCCTATGATACGTTCGAAAGTTAATTAATGCACCCCAATGCAAAAGAAAATGAAAAGAAGTATAATAATTATCGCGTTTATGTTGTTTTGGGCAGCTTCATTTGCCCAAAATACCGGGCAGACCACGAATCAGGGAAAACTTTATGTAAGCCCTAATACTGTTATGACCATAATGTCGGATTTTGACAATCAGGATCTGGGCGAATATGAAAATAATGGTGAGGTTATTTTTCACGGTAATTTTAATAACGACGGAGTAACAACTTATAATTTAAATAGAGGCGAGGGATATACCCGCTTCGAAGGTTTCTTGCAGCAGAACATAACAGGCAGCATGCCGGCAGAGTTTTACAACGTATTGTTCAATAATCCAAACAATACTGCAACAGAAGCAGCTTTCCGTTTATTTGGGGATATTTCGGTTAGCGGCAATGCAGACTTTTTTAATGGAGTAATCAAGGATGATGTATTTGGGGGAATCATTGTATTTGAGAACAATGCAACACACAGCAATGTGGGTAACGACAGCCACGTAGACGGTTTTGTAATTAAAAATGGAAGTACCGAATTTACCTATCCTATAGGTGATCAGGATTCTATTAGCAAAGCACGTTATTACAGGTATGCTGCTATTTCTGCTTCAGGAGATCAGGCCAGTAGCTTTAATGGCAAATACTATCTGCAAAACTCTAATGATATACACCCTCACAGTCTTAAAAGAGGTGTGATTGATATTATAGATACCAAAGAGTATTGGAGAATAGATAAAGCAGGCAGCCAAACCGATATAATGGTTACACTAAGCTGGGACAAGGCAACAACAGATCCCGCAATTTTGGTTCAGCCTTATGAAGAGATACATATTGTACGCTGGGATGAGCAGGAAAATGTGTGGGTTGATGAAGGAGGCGTTGCAAATGAGGTAAACGCCACTCAGGGCACGGTGACCGGTGTGGTAAATGTTGAAGGATATGGTATTTTTGCATTAGCAAGAGTGAAGTCCGATATTATGCTTCCCGGGGATATCGTAATCTATAATGGTGTGACTCCGGACGGCGATGGTCAAAATGATTATTTTGTAATTGATAACCTGAAAAATTTCCCAAAAAATACGGTTGAGATTTACAACAGATGGGGAGTTAAGGTTTTTGAAACGGCTGCATACGATACAAGAGGTAACGTTTTTAATGGTACTTCTGAAGGAAGAGCCACTGTTACAGGATCGAAAATACTACCAACAGGAACTTACTTTTATATAATTAAATATGTTTATGAGATGCCTGGTATTCCTGCAAGGGAAATTAAAAAAGCAGGTTACCTATATTTAAGTTCAGACTAAAAGAAATACTATATAATGAGAATGCAACAGTTTAAATGTATTATTATACTCCTTGTTGGATTAGTTTGCAGTAATGAAGCTATGGCACAACAGGACCCTCAGTATACTCAATACATGTACAATCCTATTAATATCAATCCGGGTTATGCGGGAAGCCGTGGAACAACGAGTTTTTTCCTTCTTCACAGGGCACAATGGGTTGGCCTGGATGGGGCTCCCGTTACCAATACCGCTTCGCTTAATGCGCCGGTAGGCCGCAATGTAGGATTGGGTTTAACATTCGTTAATGATAAGATTGGTCCCACTGATACTAATTTATTTTCGGCAGATTTCTCTTATACACTAAAAGTAAATGATGATTATAAAGTTGGTTTGGGTATTAAAGGATCGTTGCAGCTTTTCAACGTTGATTTTACCAAACTGAACATATATGATCCGAGCGATCCGAGATTCCAGACAAATATCAATAATCAGCTTACGCCAAATGTAGGAGCAGGAGCTTTTCTTTATTCTGATGCTACCTACTTTGGATTATCCGTGCCTAATATTCTGGAAACACAGCACTATGAGCACAATGAGGTATCGGTGGCTAAAGAAAGATTCCACGTGTATGCTATGGGAGGTCATGTGTTTGACCTTGCTTATAACTGGAAATTTAAACCGGCAGCTTTAGCAAAGGTAGTTCAGGGTGCTCCGGTACAATTAGACCTTACGGCTAATGTATTGTATAATGATAAATTTACGGTTGGTGTTGCCTATCGTTGGGATGCTGCAGTAAGTGCACTTGCCGGTTTCCAGGTTAGCGATAAACTGTTTATAGGTTATACATACGATACAGAGACTACAGCTTTGGCTGATTACAATTCCGGTTCGCATGAAATATTCCTTCGTTTTGAACTGTTTAAAAAGTATGAGAAGGTTATGAATCCACGTTTCTTCTAATATCATGAAAAAAATCAACCACATAGCACTTTTCATTTTCATGTTGTTATTTTCTGCAGCATCTTTTGCACAGGAAAAGACAACAGGTACTCAGGAGAAAAAGATCAGGGAGACGCCTAAACAGCAAAAAGCCAGGGAGAAAGTAATGAAGGAAGGAATGGCTAAAATGGATAAAGCCGAACTCCTTACAGAAAAATACAACTATGACGAAGCTATAAAAACATACCTGAAAATTGAGGAAAAAGGTTTCAGGACGGCTTCATTGTATAAAAAACTTGGCGATGCATATTATGCTAATAATGATGCCGGCCAGGCTATTCGTTGGTACAGAGAGCTTTTTAAACTTAAAAAAGAAGTTATCGAGCCCGAATATTATTATCGTTTGGCACAGTCCTTAAAAACAGTTGGAAAGTATGATGATGCCAACAAACTTCTGGATGAACTCCATACGATTAAATCTGATGACCAGCGAGGAGATTTGTTTGACAAGAACAGGAACTATATAAATTCCATAGAAAGTAATTCGGGAAGGTATAAAGTTAAGATTACTACTGCTAGCAGTACTGTTTCGGATTACGGAGCTGCTTTTTACGGCACCGACAAGATTGTTTTTACTTCTAACAGGGATAGTCTTGGCGTTACAGCCAGAAAAGACAGATGGACAAATAAGGCATTTACCGCCTTATATATTGCTGAAATTGGACCCAAAGGAGATTTGGTACGTCCTCAAAAGTTTTCAAGCAGAGTGCAGACCAAACTGCATGAGTCTACACCTGTGTTTACTAAAGATAAACAGGTTATGTATTTTACAAAGAATAACCTGAACGATGGTAAGCTGCAAAAAGATGATAAAGATCGCATTCTTTTAAAAATATACCGCGCTGAAGCGGATGGTGATAAATGGAAGAATATTAAAGAGCTTCCGTTTACGAGCAATAGCTACAACACGGCGCATCCTTGTCTTAGTCCGGACGAAAAGACATTATTCTTTGCTTCCGATATGCCGGGCGGATATGGTATGTCTGATATTTACAGCGTAAGCATTAACGAAGACGGTACGTTTGGTAATCCGGAAAATCTTGGCCCAGGTATTAATACTGAAGCAAGGGAAACATTTCCTTTTGTAACCGAAACCAAACTTTATTTTGCTTCCGACGGACATCCAGGTCTTGGAGGTCTTGATGTTTTTGTTGCAGAGCTACAGCCAAACGGAACCTATGTAAAGGCCATAAATGTTGGTGAGCCTATTAATACACACTTTGATGATTTTGGTTTTATCATAAACGAAGAAAGCAGGATGGGCTATTTTACATCTAACCGAACAAGTGGTATTGGTTATGATGATGTTTACAGCCTTACTGAATATATTGCTCTTGATTTTACCTGCAGGCAATTTATATCAGGTATAGTTTCGGATAAGGAAACTAAAAAAGCAATTACAGGGGCTAAGGTTGCCTTATATGATGCCGATGAAAACCTTATGGAAGAAATGGTAACGGCTGAAGATGGTGTATACTATTTTGGTGTTGATTGTGAAAAGGCTTATACCGTTAAGATACAGGCACTGGATTATCTTCCTAAAGAATTGCCAACGGAGGTTACAGAGAAAGAAGGTGATGTGGTACTTCCTGCAGTTATGGAAAAACCGGAGAAAATAGTTGAGCCTGAAGCCCCTAATATGTATGAGAATGCTGCTCCGGTGGTGGGACTTGACCTTGCTAAAAAATTCAGGATTGAACAAATTTATTTTAATACGGGCCGTTACAACATACGTCCTGATGCTGCAAAACAGCTGGATAAAATTGTTATATTCATGAAAGAACATCCATCTATAAAGATTGATATCAGGTCACATACCGATTCCAGAGGTCCGGAAAAACAAAACCAGTTGCTGTCTGAAAACAGGGCACGTGAGATTATGGCCTATATCATTAGAAAGGGTATCGATTCAAAACGTCTAACAGCAAAAGGATATGGTGAGTCACAACTGGTTAACAAATGCGCCGACTGGGTGAAATGTACCGAAAAGGAACATCAGGCCAACAGGCGAAGTGAATTTATTATTACTGATATGTAAAACACGAAAGAAGCACACTATAAATTTAAAAACCCTTCCGTTTGATTGCGGAAGGGTTTTTTGCTTATTACTCTATTCTGTAAATATCGGAGATGTTTTTAGTGATGTTCTCGAAGTCGATGGCAAGGTCTATCAGTTTTCCGCTCCTTACATCAAAAATCCAGCCGTGTACGGTAAGATTCCTTTCAATAATAGCTCTTTGTACCTCTACCGCTTTGATAACGTTGATACATTGTTCCTGTACGTTAAGTTCAACAAATCGGTCATAACGCACTGCCGGATCTTCAATCGCATTAAGCTCTTTACGGTGAATCCTGTATACGTCCCGAACATTCTTTAACCATGGATTAAGGATGCCAAGATCAGATTGTTCCATCGCCGCTTTAACACCACCACAGTTATAATGCCCACAAACCACTACGTGATTTACTTTTAGGTGCTGTACCGCATAGTTAATAACGGAAAGCACATTCAGGTCGGTATTAGGTACCATGTTAGCAATATTACGGTGTACGAATACATCGCCCGGCTGAAGCCCCATAAGCTCTTCCGCAGTAACGCGGCTATCAGAACAACCTATGTATAATATTTCAGGTGCTTGCCCTGCTGCCAGGTTTTTGAAATAATCGGGTTTTTCAAGTTGGGCTTTTACCCATTCTCTGTTGTTATCAAATACTTTTTTAATATCCATTGTATCTGTTTTATTAGTGTTTCTTTTGTTCTATTTTGGGAATATAAAGGTAATACAAAACAATAAAGCAAAAAAAACTCCGCTAACCACTAAAGTTAACGGAGT
Source organism: Flavobacterium suzhouense (assembly GCF_042684765.1). NCBI lineage: Bacteria > Pseudomonadati > Bacteroidota > Flavobacteriia > Flavobacteriales > Flavobacteriaceae > Flavobacterium > Flavobacterium suzhouense. Next base: position 131,414 of record NZ_JBHUMD010000027.1, read on the forward strand.
TTGTATTACTCCTCAAATCCTTTGATCAATACCTCAAGTATTTTTATCGCGGCATCGCTAATTTTAGTTCCCGGACCAAAAACGGCTACGGCTCCGCTGTCAAACAGATACTGGTAATCTTGTGCCGGGATAACCCCACCCACAATAACCATAATATCTTCACGGCCGTATTTCTTGAGCTCTTCAATAACCTGTGGGACAAGTGTTTTATGCCCTGCAGCTAATGAAGATACCCCAAGAATGTGAACGTCGTTCTCAACGGCCTGTTTAGCAGCCTCGGCAGGAGTTTGGAACAGTGGGCCAATGTCCACGTCAAAACCTACGTCGGCATAACCGGTAGCTACTACTTTAGCACCGCGGTCGTGGCCATCCTGACCCATTTTGGCAATCATTATCCTTGGGCGTCGGCCTTCCAGTTTGGCGAACTCGTCGGCAAGCTGTTTTGCTTTTTTAAAGCTTTCATCGTTTTTGATCTCTTTGCTGTACACTCCGCTAAATGATTTAATTTGTGCTTTATACCTTCCGAAAATCGTTTCAAGCGCATCGCTTATCTCACCCAGGGTTGCCCTGTTGCGTGCTGCATCAACCGCAAGTTCAAGCAGGTTGCCTTCACCTGATTTAGCAGACTCAGTTAGCTTTGCAAGGCATTCCTTAACCTTTTGGGTATCGCGTGTGGCTTTTATCTGGTCAAGACGCTCAATCTGCTGACGGCGCACCATTTGGTTGTCTACATCTAATATATGAAGCGGATCTTCTTTCTCAAGACGGTATTTGTTTACCCCTACGATTATATCCTGACCGCTGTCGATACGTGCCTGTTTGCGTGCTGCGGCTTCTTCAATACGAAGTTTTGGTATACCTGCTTCGATAGCTTTGGTCATACCGCCAAGCTCTTCAACCTCTTCGATAAGTGCCCATGCTTTTTTAGCAATTTCATCAGTCAGGCTTTCTACATAGTAGCTTCCTGCCCAAGGGTCAACTGTCTTGGTTATTTTGGTTTCTTCCTGAAGGAAGATCTGTGTATTACGGGCTATACGTGCCGAGAAATCTGTTGGCAGGGCAATAGCCTCATCCAATGCATTGGTGTGCAGCGATTGCGTTCCTCCAAAAGCAGCAGCGGCAGCCTCGATAGCCGTACGCGCCACATTGTTAAAAGGATCCTGTTCCGTCAAGCTCCATCCGCTGGTCTGGCAGTGGGTACGCAATGCAAGGGATTTGTCGTCTTTAGGGTCAAACTGTTTCAATAGTTTAGCCCAAAGCATACGCCCTGCACGCATTTTGGCAATCTCCATAAAGTGGTTCATCCCGATAGCCCAGAAGAACGAAAGGCGAGGAGCGAACTCATCGATCTTCATTCCTGCGGCAAGTCCGGTACGGATGTATTCCAGCCCGTCGGCAAGGGTATAAGCCAGCTCAATATCGGCAGTAGCACCGGCTTCCTGCATGTGGTAGCCCGAGATACTGATAGAGTTGAACTTTCGCATCTTACGGCTGGTATATTCAAAAATATCAGCAATGATCTTCATTGATGGAGCAGGAGGGTAGATGTACGTATTACGTACCATGAACTCCTTAAGGATGTCGTTCTGAATAGTTCCCGAAAGCAGTTCAGGGGCAACGCCCTGTTCTTCGGCTGCTACAATATAAAAAGCCATAATAGGTAAAACAGCCCCATTCATGGTCATCGAAACCGACATCTCGTTTAAAGGTATCTGATCGAAAAGGACTTTCATGTCCTCAACACTGTCTATGGCAACACCGGCCTTACCTACATCACCTACTACTCGTTCGTGGTCACTGTCGTAACCTCTGTGGGTAGCAAGGTCAAAGGCTACCGAAAGTCCTTTTTGTCCCGCGGCAAGGTTACGGCGGTAAAAGGCGTTACTTTCTTCAGCCGTTGAGAAACCCGCATACTGACGTACGGTCCACGGACGACGCACGTACATAGTAGCATAGGGTCCACGTAAGTTTGGTGCGAAACCGGCACCAAATTCAAGATGCTCCAGATTCTCAATATCCTTTTCAGAATAGTTTTCTTTTACTTCAATACCTTCGGCAGTAAGAAACGAATTTTGTTCCGTATTTACAGATTGATTCTCTGCCTCAGGCTTAAGTTGTATATGTTGTATGTTTTTTCTCATTGCTCTATCCTATGACTGCGTCAAAGGCTATTTTGTTTGACCCTTTCAGGGTCGTGACAGTTTAACTATTTAACTTATTCAGTTACTTTTTCCTGATCCAGCCTTTCCAGCTCCATTTTCTCCGCCAGTCTTTTTTCTATGATTGGCGCCACAAGCGTTTTTCTCGGATTGGCTTTTACGAATGGGTATAACTCAAGGTCGTGACTCATTTTGTCGTTCTTGTTAGGGTATTTGTTAGTTCCTAACAACACTTCTTTTCCTGAGTCAAAAAGTTCCTGCTCTTTGGTAGCGCTTTCCTGAATCTTACGCTGAATTGTTCCCTCCATCAGTTGAGTTATCAAACCGCCATTAGCTTCGATATCTTTAAACAATGCCAACGCCTTTTCGGCAAGCTGTTGTGTTAGTTCTTCGATATAATAAGCCCCGTCTGAAGGGTTATTCACTTTATCAAAATAGCTTTCGTGTTTCAGTACCAATAACTGATTACGTGCTATACGGTCGCCAAACTCGTTGTCTTTATGGTAAATGGCGTCATAGGCAAGATTAGCTACGCTGTTTGCGCCACCAAGAATTGCACTCATGCACTCGGTTGTTGTACGAAGCATGTTTACATTATAATCGTAAAGAGTTTTGTTACGTTTTGTTGGTGTAGCGATGATATGGCAATCAAAATTATGATCATATTCTGCTGCGATGAGGTTGAAAAGCGTACGCATTGCACGTAATTTTGCAATCTCAAAGAAATAGTTAGTTCCTACTGCTACCTGAAGCACTATAGGTTTATTTACAGTTGCAACGCGGTTAAAGTATTCATTCGCATGTGCTAAAGTATAGGCAATCTGCTGAACGATGTTGGCTCCTGCGTTTTGGTACAGGCTGCCATCCACGCTAAGGAAATGAATATTGCTGCATGCAATAGCAATGGTATTTAAAGCCTCAATATCGATTTCAAGGTTAGTATGCCAGTTTCCTTCTTTTGCCAGTTGACCAACCGGGTCAAGCTGAACATAAAACTGTGCATTTCTCTCCTTTGCTATAACGTCAAGACTCTTTACGAAATCGATTGATAGAAAAGGTAAATAAAAATACACGGGGGTATCGTTAGGAACTTTAGAAAGCAATGCCTTTACATCAGTACTTTCGTTCTCAATGGTAAAGCGAAGGCTTTCGGCACCACGTTTTAAAGTAGATATAGCCCTTCCTGCCGATTTTTCAGTATCGTGTACATATATGTTCTGGCAAATACTGAATTCAGCAGCTTTTCCGGCAACTGCAGGACCTTGTTTAAACTCATCAATATGGTAAAAAGGTTTTACCTTAATGCCTTCCGGGCTTTCCCAAACAAGGGTTTCATTATAGTCTGCGCCCTTAAGCTCATACTGTATCTGTTGCTTCCATTGTTTGGAAGAAACCGGTTCAAATTCATTAAATAGCTTTTCGCTCATGCGGAATATGTTAAAGAGATTTTGTACCCTGTTCTTCTGCCTGGATACTATCTTCAAATTCTATGATATAAACATCTTCATTGTCGCGTTTCATGTAGTACTTCTCACGCGCATATTTTTCTGTCTGGTCAGGATTGTTCAGTTGCTTTATACTGGTACTGTCTTTTTTTATCTCCTGAATGTAGTAACGTTTGTTGGCTTCAAGTTCTTCAATCTTTTTGTCGAGGATACGGTTTTCAAAATAAGAATAGTTATCCAGGAAGGTAAGCCATACCCCTACAAAAATAATGACCAATACATATCTGTTCCCCAGTATTTTAAGGATTGGAAAGCGTTTGGTTAGTTTTTTGAAGAATTTCATGCTGCTAAATTACATCAAAATAAGAAAAGACAGATTTTAAATTATAAACTTTTGTCCACATAACTTAATTATTGGAATAACTTTTGTTTCAGTAGTATAAACCTAAACAATCGTCTCTATGAAAAAAATATACCTTCTTTTTTTGCTGTTTCTTTCGGCAACAGTAAGTGCACAAAACGAAAAGCTATCCTCAGCATCGGAGTTTATCGACCGGTCAAGCTTTATCCAGATCAATCTTGACGAGAATGAATCGGCTGTTTTTAAATCGGGATGGAATGAAACCGTACAGTTTTATCCTGCGGAAATAATAGATCTTAAACAAAATACAAAAATGTATGGGCTTAATGTTACGGCAGAATATTTAGTGACCCAACAAAATGCAGACAACTTTAGGGTAAAAGAGGATGCATGGATAGGAATGGAAGAAATAGGGGATATGGTTGTTTGGCTGGAAGAATATGTAATTCCTAATCTGAACAATACTACCGGCAAAAAGAAAGCAGTAAAGTATATTTTCAATTCGAATGAGCTAACCCTAAAATTCGAGATCTATGATAATAAACAGGTTTTTTCGGTACAACTGAATAATTCCATGTTTCCGGATAAGTATTTCTGGACAGAGGCAAGGGTAAAAGAAATACCTAAAGTGCTGGAAACTCTCAGATATCTGCTGACAAAGGCATAGTGTATTATTTTAAACGCTGATGGATTACAGCCCTGACCACATCAATAGCTACTGTATTGTATCTGTCGTGCGGAATAATAATATCGGCATGTGCTTTAGTGGGTTCGATGAATTGCTCGTGCATAGGTTTCAGGGTATTCTGATAGCGGTTAAGTACCTCTTCCATATCTCTTCCACGTTCGGCGATATCGCGTTTCAGGCGACGGATAAGCCTTTCATCGGCATCAGCATATACGAAGATCTTAATATCAAACATATCCCTTAGCCTGGCATCAGCCAATATCAGAATGCCTTCAACAATCATTACCTTTCGTGGATGGGTAATAATAGTATCACTTGTCCTGTTATGTGTAATAAAAGAATAGACAGGCTGTTCAATCGTTTGCCCTGCTTTTAATGCGGCCAGATGTTCAGCCAGCAGTTCAAAGTCGATAGAGTTAGGGTGGTCAAAGTTAATTTTAGCCCTGTCTTCGTATGTAAGCCCGGTTGTTTGCCTGTAATAAGAATCCTGAGAAATAATGCCTACCTCTTCAGAAGGCAGTTCGTTCATTATCTGTTGTACAACGGTGGTTTTACCGCTTCCGGTGCCTCCGGCAATTCCTATTATAAGCATTTGTTTTATATTAATTTAAGCAAAAATAGTAATTATTAGTAGGAGTTATTGCTGATTAGCTGTTATCATTACAATAAATCTTTACGTAAATCTCTTATATTTGAAACAAACTTAAATCTATGATACGTTCGTTAGTATTCGCTTTCTTTTCTTTATGCATTACACCTGCATTTGCGCAGCATGAAGTAATGTACCATATAAACACCCGCAGTTTTTTTGATAGTGACGGCGATGGCCAGGGAGACCTTAAAGGTATTGAGGACAAGCTTGGGTATCTTCAGCAGTTGGGGGTAACTACCATAACACTGTCACCGATATACCAGTCGGATTTTTACCATAATCTCTATGCAGGTAATATTGAAAAAATTGATGAGGCATACGGCGCTTTTAAAGAATACCGTGACCTTATTCAAAATATACACTTAAGGAAAATGAAGTTGTATCAGGAGGTAGACCTGCAATATATCAGTGCTAAACATTTATGGTTTACAGATTCCTTTAAAAATACCAAATCGGCTTATAGCGGTTACATTTATTATACCGATACAAAAAATGAAAAGCCTTATCAATTGCCTGAAATAACAACTCTAAAAGGTTTAAAAGAACAAGTCGTGGCTGTTAATCTTAAAAATGAAAAGGTGGCGGCTTATTATGCTAAAGCCCTTAAATACTGGACCGATCCGGATGGTGATGGTAGTTTTTATGATGGTGTTGACGGTTTTAGGATTGTTGATATAAAAGATAAACTTGATAATTCAGGGAAAACAAATAATCAGCTTAAAGCTTTTTATGCGCCTTTAATCGCAGGGCTTAAAAAAGTAAATCCCGCGATACAGATACTCGCTGCTGCAGATGGAACTTCTTTCGGGAATGACCTTTATACCAAGGCAGGTTTCGACAGGGTACAATCATCTAAGTTAAGGGATGCTATAGTTTCATTCGATAAGAATAAGATAATGAAGGCTGCCGACAGTACTTTTATGAATCTTCCTGATGGCAAGGTTCCGGTACCTTATATTGAGAAAGAAAAGGTACAAAGGGTTGCCTCAATGCAGGGAATGAATTTAGGGGCATTAAAAGTTGCTGCGGGGCTTAATTTTTTACTTGGAGGCGTTCCATGTATTTATTACGGACAGGAGATAGGAATGATGAGTAAACCGTTAAACACCGGTACAGATGCCGATGGTATTCCGTCAAGGGAGGCTTTCGAATGGTATGCTTCAGGACAGGGCAATGGAATGGCATTATGGTACAGGGATTTTAAACCTTATTTTGAAAACAGTAGCGCCAAGCCTAATGATGGTGTTTCTCAGGAAGAGCAGCAGGGTGATAAAAACTCTTTATGGGCCTATTATAAAGAGCTTATAAGAATGAAAAAAATGCAATCGGCTGTTGCTGAGGGGAAATATGCGTCAATATCTAACAACAATGATAATGTTGTTTCCTTTACCCGTGTAAACGGAGAAAAAAAGGTGTTGGTAATGATAAATTTATCGGGTAAAGAAGAGTTTACCAGGCTAAGTGATGATGTAACCATTAGACTGGATAGTATGAAACTGATATTCGGGTCTCCTAATTCAACTTTCGGCAGAGGGGCCAGGGCATTGATAATGCAACCTTATGCAGTTCAGGTCTGGACATATAATTTATAATCAAAAGGCAGGAGAATATCCTGCCTTTTTTATTGAATACCGTCAGAGGTTGTGAAGCGTAATTGCTGTGAGATAAGATACCCGTCTGTTCCATTCATCTGTGAGATTAAAGGTATAAGAAGGTATTCGCCATATTTTGGTCTCATAAATGCATTTACCGTAGCTTTCAAGCTCTTTTGAGGTAGAGAAGTCTTTTAGTTTTTCAAGTCCGCACATTGATACGATCGCAAAGTCGGGCTTAATGTTTAGTTTCGAAACCGATTCCATTATTGATGTAATCCTTTTTTTCTGTTCTGTAGGTGAGGCGGAAACAATAAGGATGTTTTTTTTCCTTACAGTAACTACAAAATTTCCTTCAGTTATTTTGGCAGATTGTACATTTTCTGCTGCTACAGATCCTGACTCAGAAATATAGATGCGTTTAACGGCATCGGGTTTAAGCCTTGTGCAAACCTCCCTTATGGTAGCGGCTTTGCCGGCACTTTTAGCACCCTTAATTACTATATACTTCATAATTCCGGTTGAATTTGGTTGATAATACAGGTGTGGATTTTGAAGTAAACGGGTTTTAGAAGTTGTTGTTATTTTACCATAGGCTTTACTGTTTTAGAGATTAATTGGTTGTTGTTTTTATTTGTAATTGTTTGGGATGTAAATGATTGGGTGTTAAAATTACTAAAAATAATTTGAACGGCATATCTTTTTAAAATACTTTAGGCTCCACCTGGGAGCCTAAAGTTATAAGTTGTGCAGCGTTATGGCTGTAATATATGATATACGTTTATTCCATTCTTCGGTAAGATGGAAAGTGTATGACGGTATTCTCCATATTTTGGTTTCGTAAATACACTTGCCAAATTTTTCAAGTTCTTTTGATGTAGAGAAATCTTTGAGTTTTTCAAGCCCTCTCATAGCAACAATGGCGAAATCTGGTTTTAAATTTAAATTAAAGACAGATTCCATAATAGAACTTATTTTTTTCTTTTGTTCTGTTGGAGCACCTGATACCATCAGGATGTTCTTTTTGCGTACCGTAACAATATACGTCCCGTCTGAAATTCCTGCTGCCGGGGCAATACTTTCCAGTGATACCTGTCCGGATTCTGAAAAATAGACTTTACGGATCGCTTCCGGTTTTAATTTTTTGCATACGGCATTAATGGTTTCGGCCTTGCCTGAACTCCTTGCTCCTTTAATGATAATGTACTTCATAAGCGTGTGGTTTGTTTAATGTTGTGGTTGGGATGTTTAAAGGAATACAGTGGGGGTTACTGCTGTATTTAAAAATTAAATAAATGAAAAATAAGTTTAATTATTATATGTTTATTTATTTGTGATTTTAATTGTTATTTGTCTGTTTTGTTAAGATTTGATGTTAATAATGGGCAAATTTAAAATAAATTTTAACACGTAAAATTATTATCGTGTTAAATAAAATGGTCAAAAGAAGCTATTATGTTTTAAATAATTGCTTAAGGTTTAACGCGAACAATTCTACGTTTTCGTTTAAAATTATAAAGTTTTTTTAACATTTGTTTACGGGAAACCGTAAACAAATGTTAAAAAAAAGTTATAATCGATGAAATGCGTTTTCGTTTCTAAATGATTTTCATGTCTTTAGCAATAGCGACAAGTTGAATACTGTTGTTAGCTTTAAGTACTAACTTTAGTTTATTTATTCTTTTTTCGATGCTGCTCATACTTGCAGAAGGGTATCTCTTCTCTTTAAATAATTTGCTTATGTCGTCCTGTGTATGGCCCTCCGATAAAAATCTTAGAATTAATATATCATAGCTATCCATTTCAAACAGCGATTGCTGTTTAAATGTTTTTTCGAAAGCCGGCGAAATGTACGTAAAGCCCTTAATTGTTGAGTTGATTGCATCAATAAGCTCTGAGGTACTTTCACGTCCTTTTATTACATATGCATTAATAAAATGATCAGATAATAGAGACTTTATGATGAAAGGCTTTTCGTCCATAGCGTATACTATTATTTTTGGATGTATGCTTTCTTTTCTAAGTTTCGCTATAAGTTCCTCGCCAGTAGCAAGATGTATTTTCTTTTTATGGTCATCTTTAAAGGATAGATCTGTAATGATTAAATCATAAGGCTTGCTCTCTGATATGGCTTTTTTGATTTTTAAATACCCTTCATCACAATATTTGACTGAGTGTATTTCTGAATCAAAATTTTTTTTAAGAACTGTGATAATACCTAGACTAATACTGTCTATGTCTTCTATAATTAAAATTTTTGAGAACATGGGGGATGGGTTATTATTTTGAATAAGGAGGGTAGGTAAGTATGATATGAAATCCTTTTTCGGTATCGGTATTTAAATTTACTTGTCCGCCAACAGAATGCATGCGGCGCTCAATATTCATCAGGCCGCTTTTATAGAGTGTTTTTTCTTTGCTAATTCCACAGCCATTGTCAATGTAAGAAATCTCCATTTTTTTTCCGGTGACAGAAAAATCTAAGATTACCAGCGAAGCCCCGCTGTGTTTTTTCATGTTTACCATTAATTCCTGTAACGAGCGGTATAAAGCTATTTTTTTTAAGGTGTTAATCTTATTCCATTTAATGTCTCCCATTCCCTTTATAATGACATTTACCTTATCTCCTGAATAGCTTGTAAGCATGAGTTTTAAGTGTTCAGGAAAATTATATCCGGTTTCAATGTTTGCTGTTTCCCTGGATATATTTTTTGTCATGACATAAACGTTGTCAAGCTTTAGAATTAGTTTTCTTCTGTTTTCATCAGAAATTTTCTTTTCTGAGTCAAGATAATTTACTGTTTCGTAAAGTTCATTGGCTATTTCGTCATGTACTTTTTTTGCTATTCTTGTTTCGGTAATGTAGCTTTCCATGAAACGCTCTCTTTTGTATTTTGCTTTTAAAAGAAAATATATCAGAAGCGAACAACAAACTGTAAAAGTGAGATTTGTAAAAATTAGAAGCTTGTAATTATCAAGTTTCTCTAATAAATTGTCATAAGAAGTTATTGCTTCGGTATTTGAAGAGTCATCGGTTGTTTTTTCTTCGTTTTGGCTGTTGGTGTAGAGTATAGCTCTTTCATGTCGGTCATTTGCAATGCCGATTGAAGTGTTAAAGAGGGCTGCCAGTAGGAGCAGCGATATGATTAATTTTTTAGTTGGTTCAAACATACGTTTTTTTAAATATCATTCAGTTAAACCAAATAGCATTGGTTTGGGGGCACAGAAAATACTGCACATACGAAATGATCTTGGCAGGTTCTGTGCATTGCAAATGAGTAAGATAAGCAAGGCTAACCATCCTGTAATGCAGGAAGTTTTAGAATCCGACCAGGTTAAAAAATAAAACGTAGTGTATTCCCAATAAAAATAATTACTTTTTTTGGGTTAACTTTAAGTTAAGCGATTAAAGGTAAATTTATCAGTTGAATTGCATTAGTCAAATTCGGAAGTAAAGAAAAGCTTTACAGTCGGATATTTAGACTGAGTCATCTGGATAGAGAAATCTGAATCCGCCAGGAATACAAGTTGCCCGTATTTATCCTTTGCAAGGAATTTTTGCTTGATCCTTTTAAATTCGGCAAATTCTTCATTTTTAGCATCATCAGGCTTTACCCAGCATGCCTTAAAAGCAGGGAAGTTCTCATAAGAACATTTTGCTCCATATTCGTGCTCAAGTCTGTATTGGATTACTTCATATTGAAGTGCACCTACCGTACCAATAACCTTACGGTTATTCATTTCAAGGGTAAATAGCTGAGCTACACCTTCGTCCATAAGCTGGTCGATACCTTTTTCAAGCTGTTTGGCTTTTAGAGGATCAGCATTATTGATGTAGCGGAAATGCTCAGGCGAGAAGCTTGGGATACCTTTAAAGCTCATAAGTTCGCCTTCGGTAAGGGTGTCGCCAATCTTAAAGTTTCCGGTATCGTGTAAACCTACAATATCACCAGGGTAAGAGATATCTACAATTTCTTTCTTCTCAGCAAAGAATGCATTTGGACTTGAGAACTTCAGGTTCTTGCCAAGGCGTACATGCAGGTATGGTTTGTTTCTCTCAAAAACACCCGAAACAATTTTTACGAATGCTATCCTGTCACGGTGCTTAGGATCCATGTTTGCGTGAATCTTGAATACAAATCCTGCAAACTTAGCTTCATCCGGCTCAACCGTTCTTGTGTCAGAATCTTTTGGTCTTGGAGAAGGCGCGATATCTATAAAGCAATCTAATAGCTCGCGAACACCAAAGTTATTTAATGCAGAACCAAAGAATACAGGTTGTTGTTTTCCGTTAAGGTAAGCTTCTCTGTCAAAAGCGGGATAAACCTCTTCAATAAGTTCAAGTTCTTCCCTTAGCTTGCCGGCCGGTTTTTCACCAATTATTTTTTCAAGTTCAGGATTGTTGATGTCGCTGAAAGCAATGGTTTCTTCAATATTTTTACGGCTGTCTCCGCTAAACAGGTTAATGTTTTTTTCCCAGATATTATAAATACCCTGAAAATCATAGCCCATGCCTATAGGGAAGCTTAAAGGAGTTACCGTAAGGCCAAGTTTTTGTTCCACCTCGTCCATAAGGTCAAAGGCATCTTTACCTTCACGGTCAAGTTTGTTGATGAATACCAGCATAGGAATGTTACGCATACGACATACCTGTACCAGTTTTTCGGTTTGTTCCTCAACCCCTTTTGCAACGTCTATTACTACGATAACGCTGTCTACGGCAGTTAGTGTCCTGAAAGTATCTTCAGCAAAATCTTTGTGTCCGGGAGTATCCAGGATGTTTATTTTCTTGTCTTTATAATTAAAAGCAAGTACAGAGGTAGCAACAGAGATTCCCCTTTGCCTTTCAATTTCCATAAAGTCACTGGTTGCGCCTTTTTTGATTTTGTTGCTCTTTACGGCACCGGCTTCCTGAATAGCACCTCCGAATAAAAGGAGCTTTTCGGTCAATGTTGTTTTACCGGCATCCGGGTGGGAAATAATACCAAAAGTACGTCTTCTCTCAATCTCTTTATTAAAATTCATGCTCACGGCCTCTGTTTCTTAGAATTATGCAAAAATAGGTTTTTCCTTTTTTACGGCTGCAAAGATAGTATGTTCATTTCATAGATAAAAATGTGTTTTTAATCGATGCTTTTCCGAATGTTCTTTCGCGCGCGTGAGGAAGGTTTTAGATTTACTTAAACCAGCCAGTAGTTGTTTAATTAAACTGAAAACCAATTGATTATCGGGGGATATCCAATATCGGGGATTATAGTGCGCTTATGTTGCGTTATGTTTTTTTTGTGCACTGCAATGGCAGGATATGCACAAACAAAGGTGTATGCCTCTAATGCAGTAACTACAACACCCACCCATGTTGCTTCACTTTCGAACTCTTACGATCAAAATATAAGTACTTCAGCAGAATTGTCTGCTTATTCAGGAGTAGCTATTCTGGGAGGTGCTTATACTAGTGATATCGAACTTCAGTTTTCATCTGAACTTCCTGCTTATACTACTTCATTGGTAAAAATATCTGCAGACGACCCTATTCTTGGAGGATTATTGGGTGGTGCTTTAAGCTCTCTTTTGGGTACTTTACTTACCGGGAATCAGATTTTTACTGTTGATGTTAAAAACAGTCTTGGTAATGTTGTGCTTACAGGAGATAGTTCAGTTGCTAATAGTTTTGCTACCGCTAAGCTTAGAGTGGTTATTAACGATGCGGGAGATTATTTTTTAAGGATAACACCCGACCAAAATTATAAAAGTATAAAAATAACCAATAAATTATCTGTAGCAATTGCGCTTGGAATTACAAAAAAGCTTAATGTTTTTGAAGCTTATTATATTTCCGGCTCTGCACTTTGCGGTGAAGCAACTTATACATCAACATCTGCTACCAGTATAGTAAATATTGGAGATGCCGGTGTAACTGACCCAAAAAATGTATTAACGGCAAGCACAACAGATTTTTCAGTATTAAGTATAGGTTTATTGGGAGTAGGTCCGTCGATTGAGCAGATTGTATATTTTGAAGGTCCTTCAAATGCAAGTGACACCTTTGGTGTTCGGCTAAGCACTTCGGCATCCTTGTTAAGTGCAGGTATAGCTTCAAATGTAAGTGTTGTTGCCTCCTATCAGGGTGCTGTTGTGCAAACAAAGACACTCGCGGAATTGATAACTTTGAATGCTCTCACTATGACTGGCGGCGCTATAACAACATTATATATGAGCCCGGGTTCTGCAGTAGACAGGATAACAGTGAGGCTTTCCTCTTTCGCAGGTGTTGCGCAAAGCCTCAATTTTTATGGAGTTACCAAAACGCTGTCTGTTCCTGGAATTAATGCCTATACTGCCATTTGTTCGGGTAGTACTGTGTCGCTTACGGCTACAGTAACTACCGGTACCCAAATTCGATGGTATACTGTGGCATCGGGTGGAACTGCCGTGGCCACAACAAATAGCGGAGTGGCTTTTGTTACACCTGTGCTTACATCAAACACAACATACTATGCAGAGCAGTTCAATGGTTCCTGTACCGGGATAAGATTAGCCGTTCCTGTTACGGTAGTGGCTAAACCTATCGCCGGAGTTATAGCCGGAGAACAAACAATATGTCTTAATAAACAACCAGCTTCTTTAAGTTCTGTTTCAGCAGATGCGGGAGGTACAATTACTTACCGTTGGGAATCGTCTCTTGATGATGTAAGCTGGGCGGTTATTTCGGGTGAAACGGGTGTAACCTATCAGCCTCCGGTGCTCCTAAAAAACACTTTTTACAGGAGAATTACCATAAATACCCAAAGCGGAATCATTTGTGAGTCAACTCCTACGTCTTCTGTTAAGGTTACAACAAAAAACTGTATGGTATATGCAAATCCAATGGTGCGTCAACGCATTAAAAGCGGGACTTAGACAGCTTTTTCTGGAATTTAAGGCATATTAATTTAATCAAAAAAACTATAAATACGTGTTAAATTTACATTAAAATTTAGTAAGAATTTTATTGCGTAATTTGTCGATAAAAAATGCTATTTTGTCGATACTTATGTGAAATTGTCAATAATTTAAGGCTATTATGTAGTATGTGGGTAATTTAATTCCGTGAACCAATGAATTATTCAATTAATCTTAAAGTTTATGGTATTAAAAACTACTCCCAAAAATCAGATTCTTTTCCTGCTTTTTGCAGTAGCGATTTTCCTGATCCCTTACAAAGGAATTTCGCAAACAAGAGTCTACGCTTCGTCTGCTACTTCATTTCAGTCAGACAATGTTCCACAGTCGTATGATCAGAACATGACAACGGCTGCACAGGTTAGGGCCAGTACAGGAATACTTGTAGGTGTAGGTCAGTATTCTGGCTATGTCGAGTTACAGTATCCGGGCCTTGTTCCTGCTAATACAACAAGCTATGTAAAAATTACTACCGATGATAACCTGTTACCATCCTTATTAGGTGGAAGCCTTGGAGGTCTTCTTGCTAATGTGCTTGGGGCTGTGCTTATCGGCAACCAGGAATTTACTGTTGAAGCCAAGAATAATACTACGGTGGTATTAGATGGTGACAGTAATGTTGCAGGAGATTTCGCAGGCGACAGATTACGAATTGTAATCAATGCAGCCGGCGAATATTTTGTTGCCATTACTCCGGCATCAGCTTATAACCGCATAAGACTTACTAACAGAGTAGGTTCTTTATTAGGGTTAAACAATGTAAAAACGCTTAATGTTTTCGAAGCTTTTTATGATTCGGCACCTGCCAATTGCGGGTCTCCGGCATTTACAAGCTTTTCCGGTTCAGGTATAACCCTTGATGCACTTCAGCTTGGTTCGGCAGGTGTTCAAAATCCTCAGTTTGCCATAGATGCCAATACCACTAACTTCTCGGTATTGAGTCTTGGACTCTTAGGTGTTGGTTCTACTATTAGCCAGACCGTTTATTTTGAGGGGCTGTCGGGAGCTACCGATCAGTTCAATGTACGACTGCGTGCTGTAGGAACCCTGCTGGATCTAAATCTGGCTAACAATGTAAATATTATGTCGTACAACGGCGGTACTCAGGTTACCAACCAGACACTTTCAAGTTTGTTAACGCTAAACCTACTTAATATGCAGGGCGGCGTTATTACTACAATACCAATTAATCCCGGTGCTCCTGTAGACAGAATTGTGGTTAGCTTCAATTCTCTTGTCGGTGCATCGGTAGCGCAAAATTTAGAGTTTTATGGTGTAACAAGAACGGTGGCGCCACCAACAATCACACCGCCTGTGGGGGGTAGCTATTTCGCCTGCTCCGGGGGGACAGCTTCGCTTATAGCTACTACCGCGGCGGGTAATGAGCTTCGTTGGTATACTACCGCAACAGGAGGTACCGCAACAACATTAGCGTCGGGAGCTCCTTATGTAACGGCTGCTCTTACAGCAACAACTACATTTTATGTAGCGGCTGCCAAAATAGGCTGTCCGGAAGAATCTTCGAGGGTTGCAGTACCGGTTACGGTAACCACTGTGGCTACACCAACTACTAATAATGCATCACAGCAGTTCTGTAGTTTTGCTTCGCCTACTGTTGCAAGCCTTCAGGTAAATGAGCCTGGAGTTACTTTTTATGACGCGGCAGTAAACGGAAATTTACTGGCTTCGACCACACCACTGGCTAACAATGCAATTTACTATGCTACACTTACTGATGCAGTAACAGGATGCCAAAGTACAACACGTCTTGCCATTACGGTAACGCTTACCGCTACCTGTGATGTTACACTAAGCCTAAAAGCTATGCTGCAGGGGGCCCTGTTTAATTCAACAGGTGGCCTTATGCGCGATAACTTGAGAGAAGGTGGGTACATTCCGCTCAACCAGCCTTACAGCAGTGCGCTAAACGCAAGGTTTACCCATGTAGGAGGTGGCGGATCGGAAGTTACTACTAATGCCGTAATTCAGGCAAATGCCGGAACTGGGAATGCTGTTGTAGACTGGGTTTTTGTAGAGATACGTGATGCTTCGGCACCACAAACGGTTGTAAAAACAGCTGCTGCACTAATTCAGAGAGATGGTGACATTGTTGCTGCTAACGGAGGACCATTGGTATTAAATCTTCCTTCTGCTTTCAGGGTGTCTATCAAGCACAGAAATCACTTTGGGGCTTTATATAATCAGGTGCTTACGGCTACAAATCAGGCAGTAGCACTTGACTTTACCACACTTACAGATGCTAATCTTTATGCAGCTCCTGGTTTTACAGGCCAGCAGGCTATGGCTACCGTTGGAGGTGTCAGGGCACTTTATGCCGGGAACACCAACTTTGACAGTCAGGTAAAATATGATGGTTCGGCCAATGACAGGCAGGTAGCGGCATCGCAAGTGCTTTCGTTTCCGGGCAATGCTTCCCAGATACTAAACTATTCTAACGCTACCGGTTATTTCTCGGGAGATGTTAATATGGACGGCAAGGTGTTGTATGACGGTGCAAACAATGACAGACAGCTAATACTGAACATTATTGTAACCTATGCACTGAATACCAACACTCTGTCCAACTATAACGGAATGTCTGAGCAGGTACAACAATAAAATGCAATCCTAAAAGACTACATTTTATTTACAATCCTATTAAAAACCATATACAATTAGCGTATGAAAAGTTTTATACTTAAGATACTAGTATTGGTGGGGCTCTTTATGCCTGCCCAATACCTCTTTTCGCAGCAAATTGACCTTACCCTGAAATATGTTTCCGCTACAAATACGTACGAAGTATATGCCAGGCCAACCTTTACCCAAAATAACTTCTTTTTTGGGGGTGGTAGCCAGATAACGGTAGTACTTCCGGCAGCGGTAACAAATGCAGGTATAGGCATAACCTCGGTTAATGGTGGCCCGTGGGTGGATAACTCACAGGTATATGCACCGGCTGCAGATGCAACACACGATTTTCACGGTATAGCTACCAATGGCTCAATGGTAAACTTTACAGCAGCTACTGAGCTGTTGCTTTTCAGATTTACTATATCCGAGGGATGTGTAAACGGAGCAAGAATATTTAATAATGCATCCGATCCTCTTTCGGCAGCTACCGGGATGAACGGTGCCGATTTCAGGAACTACCTGAGTAATGTATTCGATCTTCAGGATTACTACGGAACCAATTACAGTAATACCGGTACGGTATGTACTATTATAGATGCTGATGGGGATGGGGTAGGTGCAACTACCGATCCGGACGATAACAATCCCTGCGTACCCAACGCAGCCTTCGCAACCTGTGATCAGGACAGCGACGGACTTACCAATGCCCAGGAAGCAACCTTAGGTACTAATCCTACTGTTGCCGATACCGATGGAGATGGTATAAATGATGGTGCTGAGGTTACCGCCGGAAGTAATCCGTTAAGCGCCTGTTCACCTAATGCGAGTTCGCCGTTGTGCGATCAGGACGGTGATGGGTTAACGAATGCTCAGGAAGCTACTGCAGGTACTAATCCTACGGTTGCTGATACTGATGGCGACGGTATAAATGATGGTACTGAGGTTACCAATTCAAGCGATCCGCTAAATCCATGTTCGCCAAATGCAAGCGCAGGCCTATGTGATCAGGACAGCGACGGATTAACCAATACTCAGGAGGCATCTGCGGGTACTAACCCGACAGTTGCTGATACCGATGGCGACGGAATAAACGATGGTACTGAGGTTACCAATGGCAGTGATCCGTTAAACCCATGTTCACCAAATGCTAGTGCAGGTCCATGTGATCAGGATGGAGATGGTTTAACCAATACTCAGGAGACTACCGCAGGTACTAACCCAACCAACCCTGATACCGATGGTGATGGCATTAATGATGGTACAGAAATTACTAATGGTAGCAATCCGTTAAACCCATGTAGTCCTAACGTAAATGCAGGGCAGTGTGATCAGGATAGCGACGGACTAACCAATACTCAGGAGGCAAACCTTACTACCAACCCAACCAATCCGGATACCGATGGTGACGGGGTTAATGACGGAACTGAAGTAGCTAATGGCAGTAATCCATTAGATCCTTGTAGTCCTGTGCCAACATTAGGTTGTCCTACTGATGCTGATCATGATGGAACTCCGGCAGCATCAGATCCGGATGATAATAACCCATGTGTGCCAAATCCTTCTGCAGGGCCATGTGATCAGGATGGTGATGGTCTTAATAATACGCAGGAGGCTGCAAACGGTACAAATCCTACGATAGCGGATACTGATGGCGATACTATAAATGATGGTACTGAAGTGACTAATGGTACTAATCCGCTGAATGCATGTTCTCCAAATGCAAGTTCGCCTTTATGTGACCAGGATAACGACGGATTAACCAATGCGCAGGAAACTACTGCCGGTACGAATCCAACGAATCCGGATACCGATGGCGATGGCATAAATGACGGTACTGAGGTTGCTAATGGTAGCGATCCGCTTAGTCCGTGTAGTCCTAACGGTAATTTCCCTACCTGTGATCAGGATAATGACGGATTGACCAATGCTCAGGAAACAGCAAACGGTACAAGCCCTATAAACCCTGATACTGATGGCGACGGAATAAATGATGGTACTGAGGTGGCTAACGGAACCAATCCGCTTAGCCCATGTAGCCCTAATGTAAATTACCCAACCTGTGATCAGGATGGCGACGGGCTTACTAACCAACAGGAGGCAACTTTGGGAACAAACCCAACGGTTGCCGATACCGACGGCGATGGTATAAATGACGGTACTGAGGTAACGGCTTCAAGCGATCCGTTAAGCCCTTGTTCGCCAAATGTGAATTTTGCGACCTGTGATCAGGATGGCGACGGACTAAACGCAAGTCAGGAAACAGCCAATGGTACAAACCCAACGGTTGCTGATACTGATGGTGATGGAATAAATGACGGTGCTGAGGTTACTAACGGCAGTGATCCGCTTAGCCCATGTAGCCCGAATCTAAATTTTGCTACCTGCGATCGCGATGGTGACGGACTTACAAATGCTCAGGAAGCTACATTGTCTACAAATCCGACAAATCCCGATAGTGATGGTGATGGGGTAAACGATGGTGATGAGGTAACTAACGGATCTGATCCGCTTGATCCTTGTTCTCCAAACCCGGCTTCTCCTAATTGTGATCAGGATAATGACGGACTGGTGAATTCTGTTGAGGCCTCTTTAGGTACAAACCCAACAAACCCTGATAGTGATGGTGATGGATTAAATGATGGAGCAGAGGTTACAGGCGGCAGTAATCCACTTAACCCTTGTGATCCTAACCCGGGCAATCCTAATTGTACGGTGACTCCGGAAATTGAGCTTACAGTTCGATTCAATCCGGCGACCTGTACTTATGAGGTATATGCAAGGCCAAACTTTACTATTACCAATTATAACATAGCGGGGGGTAGCCAGGTTTCGGTGCTGCTTCCGGCAACAATAGATAATGTGGCATTAGCAATAACTAGTGTAAACGGAGGCCTGTGGACAGATAGTTCTATGGTTTTTGCTCCGGGTGCTCAGCCGGCAAATGATTTCCACGCGATTGCTACTTCGGGTGGTGGGGTAAATTTCCAGGCGGGTCAGGAACTGTTGTTGTTCACGTTTGTTCTGCCTAACAGTCAGTGTTGTGCAGTAGGAATACGATTATTCGACAACGGATCAGACCCTCAGTCTACAGATACAGGAATGGCAAATGGTGACTTTAATAACTACATAGCCAATGTATTTGTATTAACTAATGACTATACAGGTAACTATGCTAATACAGGAACAGTGTGTGACCCATGTCTGATTAATCCGGTAGCAACGCCAACTACATTAGATCCTACGCAGGAGTTCTGTGTGGTAACTGCTCCTACGCTGGCAAGCTTACAGGTAAATGAAACCAGTATAGTATGGTATGCTGCTGCTACAGGCGGAACCGCATTACCGTTAACAACTGCATTGGCAAATAATACAACATATTATGCTGCTCAGTTAAGAACAGCAGATAGCTGTGAAAGCCCTGTAAGGCTGGCAATAACCGTAACATTGAATGATACGCTTCCGCCAACAACTACTAATGCTTCACAAAGCTTCTGTTTAATTAATAATCCTACTATTGCAAACATACAGGTAAGCGGAACATCGGTAGTATGGTACTCTGCCCCAACAGGAGGTATAGCCATACCTGGTACAACAGCTCTTGTAAATGGTACAACATATTATGCAGCCCAAACGGGCGCTAATGGTTGTGAAAGTTCGGTAAGGCTTGCGGTAACAGTTACCGTGGGTAATGCACCAACGCCAACAACGCTTGATACTACTCAGGATTTTTGTAGAGCTAATAACCCTACAGTAGCCAATATTCAGGTGAATGAGGGAGGCGTAATATGGTATGACGCTGCAACGGGAGGAAATGTGGTAGCTGCATCAGAATCGCTGGTGTCTGGGCTAACTTATTATGGATCGCTTACAAACGGTACATGTCAAAGCGCAGTGCGTCTAGCGGTGGCTGTAACTGTAGGTGATGCGCCAACGCCAACAACACTTGCTAGTATGCAAAGCTTCTGCTTGATAAATAGTCCTACTGTTGCTAACATTCAGGCAAACGAGCCTGGGGTGATATGGTACTCTGCCCCAACAGGAGGAGTGATTGTTCCACCGGCAACGGCATTGGTATCGGGTTCTACGTATTATGGTGTGTTAACCGATGGTGTTACAGGCTGTATAAGCTCGATAAGGCTTGCAGTGACCGTAACGGTAGGTAATGCACCAACGCCAACTACATTAGATACTACTCAGGATTTCTGTCAGATAAACAGTCCGACAGTAAGTAATATACAGGTAAACGAAACAGGTGTAACGTGGTACAATGCGGCTACGGGCGGAACAGTGGTTCCTGCCAGTACGGCACTGGTGACAGGAACCACCTATTATGCGTCGCTTACCGATGCGGTTTCAGGATGTCAAAGTGCAGTGCGCCTTGCGATAACCGTAACTGTGGGTACGGCTCCAACACCAACAACATTAGATACTACTCAGGATTTCTGTTTGCTTAACAATCCTACGGTAGCTAATATTCAGGTAAATGAAACAGGTGTGATATGGTACAGCACTGCTACAGGAACAACTATAATAGCGGCTAATACCCCATTGGTAAACGGAGCGACTTACTACGGAGCTTTACTTGACGCAGCAAGTGGCTGTACCAGCGGAGTAAGATTAGCAATAACAGTTACTGTAGGCAATGCGCCAACACCAACTACACTGGATGCTACTCAGGATTTCTGTTTGATAAATAATCCTACGGTAGCTAATATTCAGGTAAATGAGACAGGTGTTACATGGTACAATGCCATGACCGGAGGTACTATAGTTTCAAATACTACAGTACTTGCATCGGGCACAACCTATTATGCATCATTAACCGATGCTGCTACAGGCTGTATAAGTTCGGTAAGGCTGGCAGTAACCGTAACGGTTAACAACGCAGCTACACCAACAACCACAGATAGTACTCAGGATTTCTGTGTGGTAAATACACCTACAGTAGCTAATATCCAGACTAACGAAACAGGAGTGACATGGTATACAGCCGCTACCGGCGGTAGTGTTGTACCGGCAACCACTCCGTTAGTGTCCGGAACAACTTATTACGGAGCACTTACGAATGCAGCAAATGGTTGCCAAAGCGCAACGCGACTTGCTGTGACCGTAACCGTAACCGATGCGCCAACCCCAACTACTTCAGATATGACTCAGGATTTTTGTGCTGCCGCTGCCCCTACGGTAGCCAATATCCTAACTAATGAGGCAGGAGTAACCTGGTATACGGCAGCAACAGGGGGAACACCACTAGCAGCAACTACAGCACTTGTAAATGGTACAACTTATTATGCTTCCCTTACCAATGCAGCAACCGGATGTATAAGTTCGGTAAGGCTGGCAGTAGCAGTAACAGTGGGTGATGCACCAACGCCAACAACTTTAGATACTACTCAGGAATTCTGTTTACAAAACAACCCTACTGTAGCCAATATTCAGGTGAATGAAGCGGGTATAACATGGTATACGGCTCCAACAGGAGGAACGGCTGTAGCTTCTACGACAGTATTAGTAAGCGGTACTACTTATTATGCCGCGCAAACCGATGCTGCAAGCGGATGTCAGAGTTCGGTAAGGCTAGCAGTAACGGTAACAGTACTGGATGCGCCAACACCTACAACGCTTGATGCTACTCAGGATTTCTGTACAGCAGCAATGCCTACGGTAGCAAATCTTCAGGTAAATGAGACGGGAGTGGTTTGGTACTCGGCAGCAACGGCAGGTACTGTAATACCATCGGATACATTGTTAGGAGATGGCATTACATACTACGGAAGCATTACCGTAGGCAACTGCCAGAGCGCAACCCGCCTTGCCGTGACAGTTAGCTTAAATAACGGCGTTACGCCAACAACAAGTGATACTACTCAGGATTTTTGTGGTGCTGATCAGCCTACACTGGCAAGCATTCAGGTAGACCAGAGTGGTGTAGTATATTATACCCTTGCAACAGGAGGTATGGCATTACCGGCTACAACACCACTTGTAAGCGGAACAACCTATTATGCCTCTTATACTGATCCTGCAACAGGATGCGAAAGTACAGTGCGTCTTGCTATTCAGGTTAGTGTGGATAACGGAACAACTCCTGCAACCACAAGTACATCGCAGCTATTCTGTGCGGCAAATAGCCCTACAGTTGGCGATATAGCAATGATAGGTTCAGATCCTGTTACATGGTATGATGCTCAAACGGGAGGAGCTGTGGTTCCGGATACGACACCGCTTGTTAACAATGCAGTTTATTATGCAAGTATCATAAATGCTAACGGATGTCCGAGTGCGGTAAGGCTTGCTGTAACAGTAAACATTCAGGATGGTACAACGCCAACAACAGGCGATACTACTCAGGATTTCTGTGCAGTTGATAACCCAACCGTAGCAAATCTTCAGGTAAATGAGCCGGGTGTTACCTGGTATACTACTCCAACTGGAGGAACAGCGGTAGCATCTACTGATGCTTTGGTGTCAGGTGCTACTTACTATGGATCGATTACTTCTCCCGGAGGTTGTGACAGCGCTGTTCGCCTTGCAGTAACTGTAACGGTTAGCAATGGTATTACGCCAACGACCGGCGATACAACTCAGGATTTCTGTGCTGTTGATAGCCCTACAGTAGCAAATATTCAGGTAAATGAGACGGGCGTTGTGTTCTATACCTCCGCAACGGGAGGAAGTGTAGTGACTGCTAATACTCCACTGGTAAGCGGTACTACTTATTATGCATCTTATACCGATCCGGCAACGGGTTGTGAGAGCATGGTTCGCTTAGCTATTACGGTAACAGTAAATACCGGTGTTACACCTACTGCTACAGAGCTGACACAGGAATTCTGTGAAGGTGAAAATGCAACAGTTGCTGACATCCAGGTGAATGCAACAGGTGTTGTATGGTATACATCGGCTACAGGGGGCATCCCATTAAGTAATGATACTGTGCTGCAAAGTGGTATATACTATGCTTCGATTACTGTTGGAGGATGTGAAAGTCTTGTGAGGCTTGAAATTACCATAGTGATTCATAGCGGTAATGATGCTACAATAAATGGCGGCGGCGATACAGCATGTTTTGATCAGCAAGTGACTTATACTACAGAATCCGGTAACACCAATTATGTTTGGGAAGTTATTGGAGGCGAAATAATTGCAGGAGGAACTGCGACAGATAACAGTATAACAATCCGCTGGAATGAGGTAGGAGCTGCGCTTGTAAGTGTTTCTTACACAGGTGTTAATGGTTGTGAGGGAGAGGCTTCTGCTCAACGTGAGATTAACATTACAAGTTGTTCTGATCTTCGAATTGCGAAAACTGTTAACATAGTTGCTCCAAATATTAACGAAAATGTTATTTTTACCATCACAGTGACAAATGACGGTACTGCACAATTTGCAGATATAATTGTTAGTGAGGTACTTCCGGACGGTTATGAGTATGTAAATGTAGTAGTGAGTGCAGGTAATTATGACGTGGCAACCGGTATATGGACAATACCTGTACTTGAGGCAGGAGCGTCGGCAGTTATGGATCTTGAGGCTAAAGTGCTGTTTGGAGGAAATTATGAAAACATAGTTTACATATTAGATTCTTCTCCGATAGACAGTAATCTTGCTAACAATGAAGCAAGAGTAACACTGGAACCTTCATGTCTGACTGTTTATAACGAGTTTTCGCCTAATAACGACGGTATGAATGATTATTTCAGGATTGATTGTATAGAGTTTTACGCTAACAACAAGCTTGAGATATATAACAGGTACGGATCGCTGGTTTATACCAAAGGTGCTTATGCTAATGATTTTGACGGAACAGCCAATGTGGATGGTGTTGTGAGAAAAGGTGAGCAGCTTCCGGCAGGAACATACTTCTACGTTTTTGAGGTAGATGGTAAGACGAAAACAGGATGGTTATATATTGCGAGATAAAACGAAGATAAATAAGGGACGGCAGTTGTGCTGCTGTCCCTGATTATCAACAAAAAATATATTTTAGTATGAAAATCACTTCAACAATTCTAAATAGATATTTCCTGATATGTATCATCCTTACTGCTATTAGCGCTAAGGCACAGCAGGAACCCCAGTACACACAGTATATGTACAACACACTGACTGTGAATCCGGGCTATACAGGATCTCCGGGTTTTCTTGAAGCCACATTGCAGCATCGTTCGCAATGGGTGGGTATAGACGGAGCTCCAACAACACAGGCATTAACGATACATTCGCCCGTGAACGACAAAGTAGGACTTGGCTTTAGTGCCGTTAATGATGAGATAGGTCCTTCTAAAGAGGTTTACCTTGACGGAAACTTTTCGTATACCATACCGGTAAGTGCTAATTCTAAAATTGCTTTTGGTTTAAAAGCCGGAGCAAAAGTGCTTAATATCGACTGGTCTAAAGGAACATATTATCAGGGAGGAGACCCGCTGCTGAATACCAATATTAATAATAAAATAGCACCATCGGTGGGAGCCGGGGCTTATTATTATGCAGAGAAATGGTATGCAGGATTATCGGTGCCAAACTTTATCCGATCTGATTATTATGATGATGTAAAAGAAGCCGAGGTTTCGCACAGGCTCCATTATTATGTTATTGGAGGTTATGTGTTCGATATTTCGGATAACCTGAAATTTAAGCCTGCATTTATGGCAAAAATTGTGTCGGGAGCCCCAATTACAGCTGATCTTTCTGCTAACTTCCTGTTGCAGGAAAGACTTACGCTGGGTGCTGCTTACCGTTTTGACGATTCTGTAAGCGGACTGGTAGGCTTCCAGATTTCGAAAGCATTTTTTGTAGGTTACTCTTACGACTATTCTGTAACAGAGCTGAACAAATACAATGATGGTTCTCATGAGATTATCCTGAGATTTCAGTCAGTGCCAAAATCAGCCCGAATTAAATCGCCGAGGTTTTTCTAAAACATTTACATCATGAAGAGAAATTTAATTTTATTCAGCCTGTTACTATTTATTACTGTCGGTTTTGCTCAGTCAAAGCCTAAAAAGGCTGACAGGTTATATGCCGAATTTGCTTATGTAGATGCGGCTAAAGAGTATGAGAAGTACCTGGAAAAAGAAAAGGAACCCGGTATAGAGACTATTGCAAATGTAGCTAATGCCTATTACTATACCGGTAATACGGCAGATGCTCTTCGTTGGTATGCAAAACTTGATGGTGTCACTGCCGGTGCGATGGATGATGTTACGT
The DNA here is from genome assembly GCF_042684765.1 of Flavobacterium suzhouense. NCBI lineage: Bacteria > Pseudomonadati > Bacteroidota > Flavobacteriia > Flavobacteriales > Flavobacteriaceae > Flavobacterium > Flavobacterium suzhouense. The sequence continues at coordinate 157,097 of NZ_JBHUMD010000027.1, forward strand.
TTAATCGATATGTACAATCATTGCGTGCCGAAGGCAAAGCTGTAAAGGCAGATGAACTCCTGAAGAAAAGGCTTGAAGCTAAAGGTGATCAGGCGGCGATAAACACTCTTATAAGTCAGAAGAAATATCTGGATAGCCTGAACAAAGCACCATCTAACTTTAAAGTGTCTAATCTGGCGGCTAACAGTGATAAGTCTGATTTTGGTGCTGCTTTTTATGGTAACCAGATAGTGTATTCATCAAGTAAGGATACTAATTTAGGAAATAAGGTATATGCGTGGAATGATCAGCCTTTTCTGGAGCTTTATGTCGCCGACAGAAATGCAGCAGATGGCTCTTTCTTTAACGATAAAAAGTTTATTCCGGATCAGCAGTCGCAGTATCATAATGCTACGCTTACTTTTTCATCCGACCTGAAGACAATATATTACAGCGCTAATGTGGTAAAGAAAAATGATAAGCTCATTAACGACAAGGCAGGGACAAATAATTTTGAGATTATTAAAGGGACTGTAGACGGAGATAAGCTTACCGATGTTGAGAAGCTTCCGTTTAACAGCAAAGATTATTCAGTTGGCCATCCTTCTTTATCAGCAGATGGGAAACGTTTATATTTTGCATCGGATATGCCGGGAGGTTATGGGGATAGTGATATTTATGTTGCAGAGGTATTTGCTAACGGTAAAGTTGGTGAGCCTAAAAATCTTGGGCCTAAGATTAATACTTCGGGCAGGGAAATGTTTCCTTTTGTGAATGACTCTATACTGTACTTTTCGTCTGACGGGCATTATGGCATGGGAGGACTGGATGTATTTGAAAGCCGATGGGTAAATGATTCGGATTACTCCGAACCTAAAAATCTTGGAGCACAGGTAAACAGCGTAAAAGATGATTTTTCATTTATCATCGATAAGGATAATAAATATGGTTATTTTTCATCGAACAGGGCAGGAGGCAAGGGAGATGATGATATTTATTACTTTACAAGACAGGAACCTCCGTGTGAACAGTGGGTGTCGGGTAGGGTTACCAATCAGAAGTATAAAATAGCTATAAATCAGGCGGATATCAAAGTGTATGACCAGTATGGCGACGTGATTGCTACGGCTAAAACCGGTGAAGACGGAAGCTATAAGGTTAAGGTGCCTTGCGGAAGTAAGATTAAGGTGGAAGCTTCTAAAGAAAATCATACTAAGGCCGACAGGGAACTTCAGACTTCTAAAAGGAATGGAGAAGAAACCAAAGATGTAAACTTTGAGCTTTCTAACTATGCTGATCTGGTAAGGAAAGAAGATAATGTGGAGAAAGTGGATATTAATCCGATTTACTTTGATTATGATAAATATGCTATTACCGAGCAGGCTTCTATGGAGCTTGACAAAGTGGTGTATGTTATGAAAAACTTTCCTTCGATAGTGATTAAGATCGAATCACATACCGATTCGAGAGGTAAAGACCAGTATAACCTTGTGCTTTCGCAAAACAGGGCTAAAGCAACATATGATTATATTATTGCAAGAGGTATTGATCCTTCCCGCATTGAAAGTGTAAAAGGGTATGGTGAAACCAGATTGAGAAATAAATGTTCAAATGGTGTAAAATGTACTGAAGAACAACATAGTTATAACAGAAGGTCTGATTTTATAATTGTGAAGAAGTAAAAAATTTTTGGATTACCAGTTTTTTTTACCGGGGAGGCGTTCTGAAGGGGAACGCCTCCCTACTTTTTATAGATGCTTTGTTTTTTCTCACGCTGAAAAAAACAAAACTGTCAATTGTTAGCTGATAACTATCATTAAAAAATCTTGTATAATCTTTCTGAATTGTTACTTTTGTTGGTCGCAAAAAAATAAGGAGGCATAATTTTTTAAGTTTCCCTGCGTTTACTTAACCGATTAAAGCATATAAATTAGTTTTATAATGAAATTCAAAAAGGTTCTTTTAGGTCTTTGCCTATGTATTTCGGCACTGACTTTTGCCCAGGAAGTAAAAAAAGAAGTATTATTTACCATTGATGGCAATCCCTACTACACTGATGAGTTTGTAAGAGTTTACAAGAAAAATCTAGACCTTGTCAAAGACGACTCTCAAAAAGACCTTGACAATTACCTGAAATTATATATTGGTTACAAGCTAAAGGTTAATAAAGCCAATAAACTTGGACTTCAGAATAATAAAAAATATCAGGGAGAACTTAAGTCTTACCGTACCCAGTTGTCTAAAAATTATTTTACAGATACTAAAGTAACTGATGAGCTTGTTGATGAGGCTTATGCGCGTGCGAAAAAGGAAATTAAGGCTGCACACATACTTATAAAAGTAGATGAAAATGCAGTTCCTGCAGATACACTGAAAGCGTACAACAAAGCTCTTGAAGCACGTAAAAGGGCACTTGCAGGTGAAGACTTTGGGAAACTGGCTAAAGAATACTCTCAGGATCCTTCAGCTAAAGAAAATAATGGCGACCTTGGTTATTTTACAGTGTTCAGAATGGTTTATCCGTTCGAAACTGCTGCTTACAATACGCCAAAAGGCGGAATTTCTAAAATAGCGAGGACTCGTTTTGGTTACCACGTTATAAAGGTTAATGATATCAGAGATAACAGAGGTACTGTTATTGTATCACATATCATGATCATGAAGCCTAAGAATGATAACGCAGAAGAAGCTGCCAAAGCTAAATCGACGATTCAGGATATTTATACAAAATTACAGCAGGGGGAAGATTTTGCTGAACTGGCAAAACAATTCTCTCAGGATAAGGCAACTGCTGCTATTGGAGGTAAACTAAACGGTTTCAGTTCAGGTGAGTTGAGCTCTACTGAGTTTGAAGATAATGCTTTTTCATTAAAAAAGCCGGGAGATTTTTCACAGCCGTTTGAAACACAGTTTGGATGGCACATTGTTAAGCTTACAGAGAAAATTGAGCTAAAGCCGCTTGATGAGGCTAAAACTGAACTTGAAACCAGAATCAAGAAAGATGAGCGCTCTAAGCTTATTGCTTCTACGGTAACAGAAAACCTTAAAAAGAAATATACTGTTTCTAAAGATGCTAAAGCCTATGCTAAAGCTGTAAAAGCAATTAATGATAATATCTATACCAGAGTTTGGGAATTGCCTGCAAATATTGACACCTATACTGAGACGGTATTAACTATCAATAAGGATAAAAAATATACTGCAAAAGATTTTCTAACGTATGTTAACGCTCAGCAAAGGGCTGAAAAACTATATGTGAAGCCAGTTTCTCAGCAGGCGAGCCTTTTGTTTGAAAAATTTACTGATGAAAAAGTAAATGCTTATTATGATGATAATCTTGAGAAAGAGTTCCCTGAATTTGGCATGACGATGAACGAATACCGTGACGGTTTGCTCTTGTTTGACCTGATGGAAAAAGAGATATGGGAAAAAGCCAAAAAAGATACTCTTGGACTTGAAACTTATTACAAAGCGAACATAAACAAATACCAATGGAAACAAAGAGTAGATGCTGAAGTATATTCATCTACTAAAGAAGATATCACGGCTAAGGCAAGAAAGTTCCTGAAAAAAGGTAAAGACGCAAATTATATTAAGGCTGAACTTAACAAAGACGGTAAAGTTGAGGTTCTCGAGAAAGTAGGAGTGTTTGAACAGGAAAGCGATGCGTTGCCAAAACTACCGGAATGGAAAGTTGGTATATCTGATGTCGTTAAGGATGGAAAATATTTTTATGTGGTAAAAACGAATAAAGTTTTACCGGCAGGGCCTAAAACACTGGATGAGTGTAAAGGGCGAGTAATAAATGACTATCAGGTTCAGCTTGAAAGCACATGGACTAATGATCTTGAAAAAGAGTTTAAAGTTCAGGTAAATCAGGATGTTTTCGCAGGAATAAAAAAACAACTTAATCAATAATGATTAACAGGGCGATACTGTTATTGCTTGTGCTGGGCATAAGTTCCTGCAGTTTTTTTAAAAAAGAGCAAAAGCCGCATGCAGTAGCGCGCGTAGGAGAGGAATATCTGGATATTTCAGAACTTAATGGACTGGTGCCTGCGGGTACTTCCAGGCAGGATAGTATTGCTATAGTGAAAAGCTTTATTGATCGTTGGGCTTCGCAGAAGCTACTGTACAATGCAGCACAGGTAAACCTCAGTAAGGATAAACAAGCCGAGTATGAAAAACTTATACGTCAGTATGAGATTGATTTATACACCGAAGCTTATCTGGAAGAAGTTGTAAAAAGGACGGTAGATACTGTTGTTACCAAAGAGGAGTTAGCAACCTATTACAATGCCAATAAGGAAAATTTTAAGACTACGGGTACGTTAGTACGGCTTAAATATATTAAGCTTGATAAAGAACATCCAAAGTTTGGTGCAATCAGAAGCAGATTTTTGAGTGGTAATAAAAAAGACCTGAAAGCACTTAATGACATGTCAATTCAGTTTAAGAGTTTCGCTTTTAATGATACAACCTGGGTAGATATGAATCAGGTGTATTCGAAATTGCCTTTTATTACCCCTGATAATCGCGATAAGTATATAAGTGGTGGAATATCATACCAGTATCCTGATTCTACCGACGTATATATTGTAAAAGTGGCAAGGGTGCTGGAGAAGAACCAGGTTTCGCCTTTTGAATATATAAGGCCAACTTTACAGCAATTGATAATAAATAACAGGAAACTGGAGTTAATAAAGAAGTTTCAAAAAGAGATAACGGATGACGCGATTAAAAACGATGAATATGAGATTTATAAATAACAGGTTTATGCTGTTTCTTGCCATTGCAGTTTTAGGAATGAATATGGCTGTTGCACAGGAGATAATACCTGATACACCCAAAGATACTGTAAAGCCTCAGCCTAAAACCGGCAGGTCTAAGGTGGATGGTGTAGTTGCTGTAGTGGGTGATTTTGTTGTGCTGGATTCGGATATAGATCTTATGTACCGTGAGCTTCAGGCGCAAAATGTGCCTGTTAAAGATATTCCGCGTTGTGAACTTTTGGGTAAGCTTATGGAAGACAAACTTTATGCGCACCATGCCATTCAGGATAGTATTATTGTGAGCGATGCAGAAGTGAATGAAACCATGAATAAGCAGATTGACTATTTTGTGGAGCATTTGGGTGATGAGCAAAAAATGGTGGCTTACTTTAAAAAGAAGAATATTGAAACTTTTAGAACTGAGCTTTTTGAGATGATAAAGAATCAGAAGCTTACGGAGCAAATGCAGAAAAAGATCATTGATGAGGTTACAATTACTCCGGAAGAAGTAAGACAGTTCTATTCAAGCTTTAAAAAAGAGGATCTGCCAATGTTTGGCGCTGAGATGGAAATTGCCCAGATTGTAATAAAACCTGAAATATCTCAGGAAGAAAAACAGAAGGTGATAGACAGGCTTAAACAGATTAAGAAAGATATTCAGGAGGGGGCCAGTTTTTATAGTAAGGCGGTACTTTACTCAGAAGACAGGGCGTCCGGACAAAGCGGTGGTTTCCTGAAAATGAACAGGAAAACTGCTTTTGTAAAAGAATTTAAGGAAGCTGCATTTAGCCTTCAGGAGGGTGAGATTTCAGATCCTGTAGAAACTGAATTTGGTTATCACCTTATTTATATTGAGAAAGTGAGAGGTCAGGAGCTTGAGGTGAGGCACATACTAATGTCGCCAAAAGTTACTCCTGAAGCTTTAAAGAAAGCTAAAGAAAAAGCTGAAGCGATAAGAAATAAGATTATGAGTGGTGAAATCTCTTTTGCGGATGCAGCACGCTCGGAATCAGATGAGAAGGAAACAAAAAACAGCGGAGGATTACTATTGAATCCAAGAACACTGGAGAGTCGTTTTGAGCTTACAAAATTATCTCCGGATATTTATAATGATGTATCAGATCTTAAGGATAAAGAGGTTTCTCAGCCGATATTGACCCAGGGTGACAGAGGTGAGAAAAGCTATAAGCTAATGCAGATTGTATCGCGTTATGATGCGCATCAGGCGGACTACGCCCAGGATTATACAAAAATCAAAGAGCTTGCCCTGAAAGAGAAGCAAATGAAAGCTATCTCTAAATGGAGTAAGGCTAAAATAAAAGATACTTACATAAAAGTAAATGGCGAGTACAGAAAATGTCAGTTTGCTAACGACTGGCTGAAAAATAAATAAGATTTATCGTCGTAAACTTTTAGGTAAAGAGTAAAAATATTTATAAGTTTGAGCCACGCCCTTTAGCGTGGCTTTTTTAAATCCAATACTAATACATATGTCAGACGTAGCAGCCATTCAAAATCTGGTTCAGAAACAAAAAGAATTAAAACAGGAAATTGCAAAAATAATTGTAGGTCAGGACGAGGTTGTATCACAAATCGTGCTTAGTATATTTGCAGGTGGCCACGCATTACTTGTGGGTGTTCCGGGGCTTGCTAAAACACTTATGGTAAACACCATATCTCAGGCACTTGGGCTTGACTTTAAACGTATTCAGTTTACGCCCGATCTGATGCCTAGTGATATATTGGGTAGTGAGATACTGGATGAGAACCGTCAGTTTAAATTTATAAAAGGGCCAATATTTTCGAATATCATCCTTGCAGACGAGATAAACCGTACGCCGCCTAAAACTCAGGCAGCCCTTCTTGAGGCGATGCAGGAAAAAGCGGTTACCATTGCAGGGCATCATCATAAGTTGTCACTGCCATACTTTGTATTGGCTACGCAAAACCCTATAGAGCAGGAGGGAACCTATCCGCTTCCTGAAGCACAGCTTGACCGTTTTATGTTTGCGATAAAATTAGAGTATCCTACATTTGCTGAAGAAGTACAGGTGGTAAAAAGCACTACAACTGACAATACTGTGAAAATAACGCCTTTGTTTACAGCTCAGGAAATTCTCGATTTCCAGCATCTTATCAGAAGGATACCTGTTGCAGATAACGTAATCGAGTATGCTGTGACACTAGTGGGTAAGACAAGGCCGGGAAGTCCGTTGGCGGATGCTTATGTGAATACCTATCTTGATTGGGGAGCGGGCCCGCGTGCTTCTCAGAACCTTATTCTTGCTGCCAAGACCCATGCTGCACTAAATGGTAAGTATTCTCCTGATATTGAAGATGTACAGGCTGTAGCTACCGGTATACTCAGACACCGTATAATTAAAAATTATAAGGCTGATGCAGAAGGAATTACTGAAGAAATGATAATCGAAAAGCTTTTTTAGTAAATATTCTTCATTTTGTGAGAGTGTTAATAAAATGTTTATTTTTTATTTGTTTTTGCAAAGAAACAGTTATATTATTGTTATATCTTTAAATAACAACAGGAAAAAATATGAGAAAAACATTTGGAACATTCCCCGAGCTATTCTTTATGGGAGTAGGTCTGTTCTGGATAGCTGAAAGTTACTTTACAGTGGGAAGTATAAACTATTTCGCTATACTCGTTACCTGGTTATTGTTTGTGCAGTTCTTTTATAAGAACCGCCTTGCAGGACTTATCTACGGTATTGCTTTTGGTTCATTCTCGGTGTATATGTTGCTGTCGCTTATCGCGGATAATGGTGAGGCTGTTTCTCCGCTCTATGTTACCAACATAAACGCTGTGGATTCAGTTTTGTTTGCTGTAGGTATAATTATGTCTGTAGCGATGGTTTACAAATATGTTACCACTAAAGTAGATTATGACGAAAGTGTGCTTACTGTAACGTATTAAAAATTCTAAAATCACATTAAAAGTTTAAAACCGCCTGTATTTGCATGCGGTTTTTTTTATTTTTGATTCATACTAAAATAGTTGATTATCAGTTTTATAGTTAACCAATCAATCAAAAATATGAAATCAATTCTTCAACGGCTTCCGGAGCTGTTCTTTGTTGGACTCGGTACGTACTGGGTTCTTGAAAATTTTATAGCCAGTAATACTGTTAACTGGATTGCTGTGACTTTTGTTGCGATTTTAATCATTCAGCTTTTTGTGCAGCAGCGTATCATTGGTATGGCTTTGGGTTTAGTGCTTGGGCTTATCAGTGCTTATATGATGTTTGCTGTGCTTTCTGAATTCAGGGAGTTCAGGTTTTATGATCAGGCATTTGAATTACTTAGTGTCGGAATCGGGATATTTGGATCGGGTGTGATATTTGCAACCGCAATGGTTTATAAATTTGTAACAGCATTACAAAATGAAATGCGGGGAGAGCAACCTTTAACTGCTTAAAAATCAAAAATACTTAAGAAGCGCTGGCTGTACGCAAATGTTTGCGTACAGCTTTATTTGTTTTTTAAGTAGTTTGTTTACGATTTGACAATATAAAATTAAAATGTTGTCAATTTCTTAAAGAAGGGTTGGAATCCTTAAATTTATTGATGTTTTTTCAGTAAAATAGAATCTTTATAAATAATAATTCCCTGAAAGTAAAGAATCAATAAAAATTTTTTAATTCATCCAATATTGAGTAAATTTACAGACTTTTTACAAACGAACATTAATATACTTATTTTATGGCTTTTGATAATATTTATAAAGATTATATCAAAGAGATTGAAGAAAGAAAAGCCTTGGGACTTCACCCAAAACCGATTGACGGAGCTGAATTATTAAGTGAGATTATCACTCAGATAAAGGATACTGATAATCCAAATAGAACAGATTCTGTTAAGTTCTTTATTTATAATACTTTACCGGGGACAACTCCTGCTGCAGGTGTAAAAGCACAGTTTTTAAAAGAAATTATTCTAGGCGAAGCTGTAGTTGAAGAGATCTCGCCTGCATTTGCTTTTGAATTATTGTCGCACATGAAAGGTGGTAAATCAATCGAGGTATTGCTTGATTTAGCTCTTGGTGCTGATGCTGCTATCGCTAAAGATGCTGCTGATGTATTGAAAACTCAGGTTTTCCTTTACGAAGCGGATACAGATCGTTTAAAAGCTGCTTATGAGAGTGGAAATACGATCGCTAAAGAAATTTTAGAAAGTTACGCTCAGGCTGAGTTTTTTACAAAGCTTCCTGAGGTGCCTGAAGAAATTAAAGTGGTTACTTATGTGGCTGCTGAAGGGGATATCTCTACCGATTTGCTTTCACCGGGTAATCAGGCGCACTCGCGTTCTGACCGTGAGCTTCACGGTTTATGTATGATGACTCCTCAGCAACAACAGGAAATCATAGATTTTCAAACGAAGTTCCCTGATGCCAGCGTAATGCTTATTGCTGAAAAAGGTACAATGGGTGTGGGATCATCGCGTATGTCGGGTGTGAACAACGTTGCGCTTTGGACAGGAAGACAGGCAAGTCCGTACATTCCATTTGTGAATATCGCACCTATCGTGGGTGGTACAAATGGTATTTCTCCAATTTTCCTTACTACTGTCGACGTTACAGGTGGTATAGGGATCGATCTTAAAAACTGGGTTAAAAAGCAAAATGAAGACGGAAGCCTTGTTCGTAACGAAAAAGGTGAGCCTGTTTTAGAGGAAGTTTACTCTGTTGCTACAGGAACAGTTTTAACAATCAATACAAAGAAGAAAAAACTATATAACGGCGATAAGGAACTGATTGATCTTTCAAAATCGTTCACGCCGCAAAAGTTAGAATTCATTAAAGCCGGAGGTTCTTATGCGGTAGTGTTTGGTAAAAAAATACAAACATTCGCTGCACAGACTTTAGGAATTGCTATTCCTTCAGTATTTGCTCCGTCAAGAGAGGTTTCTGTTGAAGGGCAGGGGCTTACTGCGGTAGAAAAAATATTCAACAAAAATGCTGTTGGTGTAACGCCGGGCAAATTGTTATATGCAGGTTCTGACGTTCGTGTTAAAGTAAACATTGTTGGTTCTCAGGATACAACAGGTTTAATGACCGCACAGGAACTTGAGTCTATGGCGGCAACTGTTATTTCGCCAAGCGTTGATGGTGCTTACCAGTCAGGATGTCACACGGCTTCGGTTTGGGACAAAAAAGCACAGGCTAACATCCCGAAACTAATGAAATTCATGAATGATTTCGGTGTTATTACCGCACGCGACCCTAAAGGGGTTTACCATTCAATGACCGACGTTATCCACAAAGTACTTAACGATATTACTGTTGACGAATGGGCAATCATCATTGGTGGTGACTCACATACAAGAATGTCGAAAGGTGTTGCTTTTGGTGCCGATTCTGGTACGGTAGCACTGGCACTGGCAACAGGAGAGGCTTCAATGCCAATTCCGGAGTCAGTAAAAGTTACTTTCAAAGGTGAGATGAAACCTCACATGGATTTCCGTGATGTTGTGCATGCTACTCAGGCGCAAATGCTTCAGCAATTTGATGGTGAAAACGTATTCCAGGGTAGAATCATTGAGGTTCATATTGGTACGCTTCTTGCGGATCAGGCATTTACATTTACTGACTGGACTGCAGAAATGAAAGCGAAAGCTTCAATCTGTATTTCACAAGACAATACTCTGATTGAATCATTGGAAATTGCTAAGAGCAGAATCCAGATCATGATCGATAAAGGTATGGATAACCACAACCAGGTGCTACAAGGCCTTATCGACAGAGCAAACAACAGGATCACTGAGATACAAACAGGCACGAAGCCGGCACTTACTCCGGACAACAATGCAAAATACTACGCTGAAGTCGTAATCGACCTTGACGTAATTGCTGAGCCAATGATCGCTGACCCGGATGTAAACAACGACGACGTTTCTAAACGTTATACTCACGATACTATCCGTGCTATTTCATACTACGGAGGCGATAAAAAAGTAGATCTTGGTTTTGTTGGATCATGTATGGTTCACAAAGGGGATTTAAAAATCGTTTCTCAGATGCTTAGAAACCTTGAAGAGCAGCAGGGTGAAGTGAAGTTTAACGCTCCGCTTGTTGTTGCTGCGCCTACTTATAATATCATCGACGAACTTAAAGCTGAAGGTGACTGGGATTTACTACAGAAATATTCAGGATTTGAGTTTAGCGACCTTTTACCTAAAAACGAAGCACGTACAACATACGAAAACATGATGTACCTTGAGCGTCCGGGGTGTAACCTTTGTATGGGTAACCAGGAAAAAGCGGCTAAAGGTGATACGGTAATGGCAACTTCTACACGTTTGTTCCAGGGACGCGTTGTGGAAGATACCGAGCGCAAAAAAGGAGAGTCATTACTGGCTTCTACACCGGTTGTTGTATTGTCAGCAATTTTAGGACGTATTCCATCAATTGAGGAGTACAAAACAGCGGTAGAAGGTATCGACCTTACGAAATTCTCTCCGGCTCACAAGCAGTTGGTAGGATAATTCAGTCGCTCAGGTTTTCAGGAAAATAAACGTATAATATTAAAATATAGAGATATGGCTTTTGATATTGAAATGATCAAAAAGGTATACGGGACTATGGCAGAGCGTGTAGATAAAGCACGTGAGCTGGTAGGACGTCCTCTTACACTTTCTGAAAAGATTTTATATTCACACCTTTGGGAAGGAAATCCTTCTCAAAAGTTTACAAGGGGTAAAGACTATGTGGATTTTGCTCCGGATAGAGTTGCGTGTCAGGATGCTACGGCACAGATGGCGCTTCTTCAGTTCATGCACGCCGGAAAACCTAAGGTAGCAGTGCCTACAACGGTACACTGTGATCACCTTATCCAGGCTAAAGTAGACGCTAAGACCGACTTAGCCCGTGCTAAAGAACAAAGCAACGAAGTTTTTGACTTCCTTTCTTCTATATCTAACAAATATGGTATTGGTTTCTGGAAACCGGGAGCCGGTATTATCCACCAGGTAGTTCTTGAGAACTACGCTTTTCCGGGTGGTATGATGATTGGTACTGACTCTCACACGGTAAATGCGGGCGGACTTGGTATGCTTGCTATCGGTGTGGGTGGTGCTGATGCGGTTGACGTAATGAGCGGAATGGCTTGGGAACTTAAATTCCCTAAACTGATAGGTGTAAAACTTACGGGTAAACTATCAGGCTGGACAGCTCCAAAAGACGTTATCCTTAAAGTGGCGGGTATCCTTACTGTAAAAGGTGGTACCGGTGCGGTTGTAGAATACTTTGGTGAAGGTGCAACATCTATGTCGTGTACCGGTAAAGGTACTATCTGTAACATGGGTGCAGAGATCGGCGCTACGACTTCTACCTTTGGGTATGACGAGTCTATGGACCGTTACCTGCGTGCAACCAACCGTGCTGATGTAGCTGATGCTGCTAACGAAATTGCTTCTTACCTTACGGGTGATGCAGAGGTTTACGCTAACCCTGAGCAATATTTTGACCAGGTTATCGAAATCAACCTTTCTGAGCTTGAGCCACACCTTAACGGGCCTTTCACTCCGGATTTAGCTACGCCTATCTCTAAAATGAAAGAAGAAGCTGCTAAGAACAACTGGCCGCTACAGGTTCAGGTAGGTCTTATCGGTTCGTGTACGAACTCTTCATACGAAGATATTTCGCGTTCGGCTTCACTTGCTAAGCAGGTAGCTGAGAAAAACCTTAAAACAAAAGCACAGTTCACGATCACTCCGGGGTCTGAAGTGGTGCGTTATACTATAGAGCGTGACGGTTTTATCGATGTATTCCATAAAATTGGCGGTACGGTATTCGCTAATGCCTGCGGACCATGTATTGGTATGTGGGATCGTGAAGGAGCGGAGAAAGAGGAGCGTAACACTATCGTTCACTCGTTTAACCGTAACTTCTCTAAGCGTGCCGACGGTAACCCTAACACGCTTGCCTTTGTAGGTTCGCCGGAGCTTGTAACGGCTCTTGCTATTGCAGGTGACCTTGGCTTTAACCCGCTTACCGACAAGCTGATCAACGAGAATGGCGAAGAAGTAATGCTGGATGAGCCTACAGGCCACGAGCTGCCTCCAAAAGGATTTGATGCAGAAGACCCTGGCTACCAGGCGCCGGCTGCTGACGGTTCTAACGTACAGGTTGCTGTTAGCCCTACATCAGAGCGTTTACAGCTTCTTGCACCGTTCCCGGCATGGGATGGCGAGAACATCATGGGTGCCAAGCTACTTATTAAAGCGTTTGGAAAATGTACTACCGATCACATTTCTATGGCAGGTCCGTGGTTACGTTTCCGTGGCCACCTTGATAACATCTCTAACAATATGCTTATCGGTGCGGTGAATGCGTACAACCAAAAAACAAACTCGGTTAAAAACCAGCTTACAGGTGCGTATGATGCAGTTCCTGCGGTACAGCGCGCTTACAAAGCGGCTAATATCCCTTCTATCGTTGTGGGTGACCATAACTACGGTGAAGGTTCATCCCGTGAGCACGCGGCAATGGAGCCACGTTTCTTAGGAGTTAAGGCGGTACTTGTAAAATCGTTTGCACGTATCCACGAAACCAACCTTAAGAAACAGGGTATGCTGGCACTTACGTTTGCTAACGAGGCGGATTACGACAAGATTCAGGAGGATGATACCATCAACTTCCCTGACCTTAAAGAGTTCGCACCGGGCAAACCGCTTACGCTTGAGTTTATCCATGCAGATGGTACAAAAGACATCATCATGGCAAACCACTCGTACAACGAAGGTCAGATTGGCTGGTTCGTTGCTGGATCTGCGCTAAACCTTATCGCCGCAGACGCAAAAGCTTAAGATTTTATAAGTTTTATATATAGAAAACTCCCCCGCCGCGGCGGGGGAGTTTTTTTGGTTTTATACCGTTATGTCATTGTAGAAGTTCTGTCATTTCGACTGAAGCGACAGCGGAATGGAGAAATCTCTATTATGTTTTTACCCTTGAGATTTCTCCACTCCATTTCATTCCGGTCGACTCGAGGTCTCCGACCGACAGGCGAAGCAAATGACAAACGGCACTCATTTATATTTTATAATATCGTAAATATTCTGTCATTCGACTGAAGCGCAGCGGAATGGAGAAATCTCTATTATGTTTTTAGCCTTGAGATTTCTCCGCTCCATTTCATTCCGGTCGAAATGACACCGAGTTAACTCAGATTAAATCGGAAACATCATCATTTAGAAATCTCCATTCAGGATTAAAGCCTGTAATAAGAGCATCCTTTTTACTTCGATTCCATTTTTTAAGTTGGGTCTCTCTATCAATACCTGTTTCGGATTCGCCGTAACGCTCATAATAGACAAGATAATAACATTTATATCTTGTAGTAAAGTGTTTGGAATGAGCTTCAGGGTTTTGGTGAGCGTATATTCGTTCGGAGAGATTATTAGTAAAGCCTATATACAAAACTGTCTTAGCCTTATTGGTTAAGATATAAACGTAGTAGTTATGTGTTCCTAATGTTTTGTACATATATTGTTGTTAACGTGGATATCATGTCATTTCGACTGAAGCGTAGCGGAATGGAGAAATCTCAGAATCAAATCTAAGATTTCTCCACTCCATTTCATTGCGGTCGAAATGACACCGACTCTAATTTACATTTCAATATAAGAAGACTTTTTTTTATCATTTCGCTGTCGCTTCAGTCGAAATGACAAAACCTATGTTATATTTCAATTTTATTAATCTCTGTCATAATCCTGTCTGTTTCAGTAAGCGCAACAATAATCTTTTGATAATGGAAAATATCCTCATAGCTTAACTCACGGCCTTTACGGTCTTTAATCCATTTCTGGGCTGGCTGATAACCGCCAATATAAAAATTCCAGGCTACTTCAGGCACATTACTGAAATATTGCGTATCATTGATGTATACATTCCCATCTTTATATAGAGGCTTGGTTATAATATTATCGCCATCTTCCGGATACTTCGTAATGTACTTCTCGACAACATCACTTTCTAATAAATGGATTTGACGTATCTCACCACCTAGCGTAACAAGCTGCCAGAATTTTTCTGCATCTGTAGGATAAGGTACTCTCGGAAAATCTATTTTTAAAAACTCTTTGTATTTTTCTCTGTATGATGGTGAGTGCAACACTGCATAGATATAATCCAACAAATCTATCGGAGCAAATGTTGTGGTATTCTCTTCTTTTTCAGGAACAAAATCTAAACCCAAACCTTTGGAAATTTGTTTTACAATTTCAGGACTTAAATTGGGTAGACGATTAATTAAATCAATATCCATTTTTCCAACATTATCAATATAGATATATAAAGGACAAACAATTGCAGCATTACCCACTCTCATTGCCATAATACCTTTCTCTGTAATTGAATCGGTAATTTGAATATCATGCCATCCATAATTTCCGTAAACAGTACGAGATACTATAATTCCAATATTTTTACCTTTTATAAAATGTTGCATTGTTGAATTTCTTGGTCGACCCATAATACCATTTGATATACCTGTATATATACAGTATTGCTTATCAAATGGTCTATAATTTATGGGGTAAATATTAGGGATGTGTTGCGAAATGTCTTTTTTTGCATTATCAATTTTAGATTGTTGTTTATCTTTAAAATAGTATTTTTCTTTGATAGTTTTTACATCTAAGTTTCTTAGATCAACAATTATGTCTTCAGCTTGTATTCTATTATGATGAATAACTAGTTCATCAAATTCAGTAGCTAGTCCAGAATTATTGTTTAAAAATAATTGATTGATTGGAAAACCTAAATCATATGTGGATTTACTTGAAAAGTCTTTGTGAACCATTAAAAATTCTGGTTCCAAAAGGGATATTTTATTCCATTTTATTGTTTTTAATTCGTTATAATGCAGGAAGTTATATTTGTTTTTTCTCTTTCCAAAAAGGTCGTAATTATAGATTTCTGCAAATTCATCTTTATTTTTCTTTCCTGATTTTATGAATATATTTATAGATACTCCCGCCATTATATCAAAAACATTCTCATCTTTTGTTCCATCTGGTGCAATTTCTTTTATTCGGGTATTGCCATGTAAATCGATAATATAAATTTTATCAAAACTTTCTGCTAAATGTTTTCGCATTTGGCGGTGAATTATTCCATCTATAAAACTGTTATTGGAAATGTAAGCTAAGATGCCCTCTCCATTCTTATCGATGAAATGCTGGCCAAATCGAATGAATTTTATATAATCATCTGACAGAGGCTGTATATTTCTCTCTTTTAAATCTTTTTTATAATCGGCAGTAAGTTTTTCAATCCATGGAGATTTATTTGTACTACTTACACTATAAGGAGGATTGCCTATAACTACCATAACAGGGGCATCCCGTTTAATGGCATTGGCCTGATTGGCTTCATCAGCAAGCCAATGGCTAAATAATGTACCGGTGTCTTTATGATGTTCTTCTAAAGAGTTGGTAAGGAATATCCTGAAACGCTGGTCGTTTTCCGGCTTGTAGCCTGTCTCAGTCAATAACATATCCATTTTAAGGTGCGCCATAGCGTAACTGGCCATCAATAGCTCAAAGCCATTAAGGCGGGGTATAAGGTCATTGTTTACATATTTGCTCCAAATACCTTGCTGTTCTTCAAATTTTTTATGGATATGGCGTACTACTTCAGCCAAAAAGGTTCCTGTTCCCGTTGCAGGATCAAGTATCTGTACTTTGTGGTATTCTTTTTCTATTTCCTGTTCACCAATGATTTTAGAGGTATTCTTTGAACGGTTATCAAGTTTTGGCGCTTTCACCTTTACTTTTATCTTGCTTCGGTCAGCAAGGCCATCTTTCAGTCCAAATTCAGTTTTAAGGATATCATCAACAGCACGTACTATAAAGTTTACTACTGGTTGCGGGGTATACCAAACACCGCGTGCTTTTCGTAACGCAGGGCTGTAACTGGCAAGGAAAGTTTCGTAAAAATGGACTACAGGATCTTCTTGTTTCGTACTGCGGCCAAAGTTCTTCATAATATCGCTTACATCAGTAGCGAGAAAAATGCCAACCAGTTCTTCTACAATCCATACCAAACGGTCGTCAAGGTCATAACCGGCAATGTCCTGAAACAACTTTCGTAAAAAAGGATTGCTTTTTGGTATCAGGGTCGCGGCTTCTTCACGGCTAAATGTTGGTAGGGTAGGGTCGTGGTATCGTGCAGCAAACATTCCGTAGGCAATAGTCTGCGCATAAATATCAGCAAATGCTTTATTGTCTATATCATGTATCAGCATATCCTGGAAGGATAGCATCTGTGTCTTTAGGTTTGAGATAGTGTCGTTTTCATCATCAATTTTCAAAGACTTCTCAATCACATCTGCCATCAGCCTTGCTTTGCCTGCCATCATTTCAGCCAGTTTTGTTGGTGATTTAATGGTTTGCGATATGGTTAAGGCGAAGTTTTTTATGAGTTGAATAAACTGGTCAAAGTTTTCAGGGATAGCAACAATTTTACCTTCTTCCAGTTTACCAATGGTGATTTTGGTCGTTATTAAACCATCTTTGTAAAAATGAAATTCAAGATAGTCAGTAAAAATCAGATTGCTTAATCCAGACTTATACCTGTCAAATTGTTCCTTAAGGGTTTTGCTTCCCAAATCCACACCAATATCTTTTGCTTCTATGTAGCCTACAGGGATATCTTTTTTTGTAAGTACATAGTCAGGTGCTCCGCAGGCAACACGTGCAGGTTCATTGGTTACTAAAATATCCGGTAATATAGAGGATAACAGGTTTTGTAAATCACCACGGTAACTGTGTTCACGGGCGTTTCCTGTTTGATAAAGGGTATTTAGTTTGGTAAGGTAATCTTGAATTGTCATGGTCTGGATTTGGTAGGCTAAAAATAAAAATTAATTTTCTTACAGGATGGTTTATTTTGAGATTTCTCCACTTCGCTACGCTTCGGTCGAAATGACACAAGATTGCGATTAGGCTCTCCTTAGCCCTGATAGAGCCGATACCTAGCCGCAGGCGTAGTAAAGGGCGATAGCAGGAATTACCACTTGCCGGGTTGCGCTTGCCATTCGCTTCAAAAGAAAGTAGGCAGTAGCAGTGCTCAGTTTTCAGCAGCTTCACTCGTGTTCTTAAAGGCTGAGTGAGAAATCTGTGGTTATCTGCTCAAATCCGTCCCGATAGCTATCGGGATCCGCGTTCAATTATAACACACCCCTAGCCCCTTCCGCCGCGGCGCACAGGCTCAAGAGGGGAACGAGCTTCACTCATGCCGGATAGGAACGATGCAAAATTACCCCATCCCACAACAACTTTACTGAAGCCGGTTTTGCAGTTAAAATTGTTACTGAAAAAGAGGTTGCAGTAAATTTATTCCCGGAAAGGCTACATTACGAGAGAGGCAAATGTTAACGAATTACGGAAAATGCAATCGCGTTAACACTCAAAAAAACGTCTGACTTTTTAGTGTCGCGAAAAGTAATATTAAAAATTAGTTTGTTGGTTATTAGTGTTTTAAGGGGTGCTAATATTACGCACGAAAATGGCGTTTTGAGAGCAAAAAGCGTAATATTAACACTTTTTTGTAGGTGTAAGTTTACGCAATTAAGAGATTCTTCACTTTGCTTCGCGCCGTTCAGAATGACATCAAATTTTCGAAAAAAAGCATAAAAAAATCCGCGGTTGTAGCCCGCGGATTTAAGAGATAAAGATTGGTTGGTTTGTATCTACTAATAGTAAGTATATCTTCTAACTTTAGCGATATATTTAGCAAGGCGGATAACCTGGTGGCTATAGCCATATTCGTTGTCATACCATACGTAAAGTACTATGTTTCTGCCATCTGCGCTCACAATCGTAGCATTGCTGTCGTAGATTGAAGGCTGTGCCGTTCCTACGATATCGCTCGATACAAGCTCGTTGTTCATAGAGTATTTAATTTGCTCAACTAGTTCACCCTCAAGGGCGTAGTGCTTCATGATCTCGTTGATTTCCTCTACTGTTGTAGCTCTTTCTACCTCAAGGTTAAGCACTACAAGCGATCCGTTTGGCACCGGTACACGGATAGCGTTAGACGTTAACTTACCTGATAATGAAGGTAATGCCTTAGCTACAGCGCTTCCTGCACCTGTTTCGGTGATAACCATATTAAGGGCAGCAGCACGTCCGCGGCGGTATTTCTTGTGCATGTTGTCAACCAGGTTCTGGTCGTTAGTATAGGCGTGGATGGTCTCCAGGTGGCCTTTTACAACGCCTAAAGTGTCCTCAACTGCCTTAAGGATAGGGGTAATAGCGTTAGTGGTACACGAAGCAGCAGAGTAGATGTCTACTTCTTCAGGGTTGTACTCGTTGTGGTTTACACCGTATACGATGTTTGGAACACCCTTACCAGGAGCTGTAAGTAGCACTTTTTCAACACCTTGTGAGCTCATGTGACGACGTAGCGCCTCTTCTGTAGTGAATGCACCTGTGTTGTCTATAAGCAGGGCATTGTTGATGCCATACTTAGTATAGTCGATCTCTTCAGGGTTGCTGGCAGTGATAATGTGAACAGTAGTTCCGTTGATTATCAGTGCGTTGTTCTCAGGGTCAGCAGTTACCGAGCCTTCAAAATCCCCATGGATCGAATCGTAACGTAGTAGTGAAGCACGTTTTTCAAGTAGGGTAGCGTCGGCCTTATCACGAACTACTATCGCTCTAAGCCTTAACTGGTTACCTTTGCCAATTTTGTGCATCATCTCACGTGCCAGTAGCCTTCCGATACGTCCGAAACCGTAAAGAACCACGTCTTTAGGCTGGATGTTCTTGCTTTCCTTAGCGTCTTTCAGCTTGTCGATAACGAAAGCTGTAGCGTCGTTATATTTGTCATCTTCAAGGTGATACTCATACGTTAGCTTCCCGATATCGATACGTGAAGGCGGCAAATCAAGGGCCTCGATAGCGCGTGCGATCTCTACAGAATCAAATACGTTTATTGGTTTCTGTACAAACTCACCGGCATACTCGTGCAGGTTGATGATGTCGCTTACGTTCCTGTCTATCAGTTGGTTCCTGAAAAGTACAAGCTCGATTGACTTATCGTACCATAGATCGCTTACGATTTTAATGAATTCTACACCGGCTCTTCGCCTGTCAGCTTGAAAAGAAAGCTCTTTTTCGTATAATACATTGTTGTTCATGAAGATAATGTTTTAAAGGGTGTTGTTTAGTGGTGCAAAAGTATTGATTTCAAACGTTTTCGTAAAAGTTTTTTAGCAAGTTTTTTTCTTTATTTTGAAAATAGCTGTTTATCAGTTAAAACAGTGATAATAATGGTCTGATGAAATTAAGATTAGTTGTTTTTATTCATGGTTTTTCTTATTTGACTGGATTATTGAGAGTTATTCATAAAAAAGGGGCTTTTGTCAGGTTTTTATTCTGAATATGTTATTTATTTGATATTCAGTTGTTAATATTTCAATGAAAAGCAATCTTATTTTTGCGTATTTTGTGAAATTTTAAGCTTATTTATGTGAAAATTTTGTTAAAAAAAACAAATATATCCTCTTTTGGTTGTTTTTTGTGTTAAAAAATTTTTAAGTTTATGACTTGCTAAAACTTAAATCACCTATTACCTATGAAAACACAATTACGCTGTCTTTTAGTGCTGCTCGGCACGTTTTTATGTTCCGTCACGGGACACTCACAAATTAATTACACACAAAATTTTAATGTCGATGAAGGAGGCTGGGATGACCTTGACTTCTATGCTGATACCTTTCAGTCTTGCGAAGGGCAAAGCTTAGTTGGAGAGTTTTATTATATGGATTTTGGTGATGGTGATCTTTATACCGGCGATGCTGTAACTACTTCACCTTCATTAGGCGTTTCTAATGGTTTGCCTGTTACGCTTACTTACAGTTATAAACTTTTTGATTACTGGGACTATATACCGCTTGGTAATTTTGAATGGGGAAGTGTTACGATTGCTTATGCGACTTCATTGTCAGGTCCATGGACAACTATTCACACTATTAACTCTGCAAATCATGTTGTATCTGCTGATTGTGCTGTTAAAACGGCAACTTTCACACCTGCAGCTGGTTCTCCGGTATATTTAAAAGTTACGGGTGTGGCTGCTCAATCTTCAGACATTATTGATGTTCTTTTTTCTATGGATAATGTTAGCCTTGTACAACAGCTACCTAGTTGTACAGGAACACCTGCTGCATCAACTGCAACGTTGCTAAACGGACCTGTTTGTAATCAGCAAAATGCTTCTATTAGTTTATTACCTGCCTATGGTGCTTCGGGACTTACTTATCAATGGCAAGGGTCTGCAAATGGAACTACCTATACAAATATTGCTGGCGCTACGAGTGCCACATTAAGTGCGCCCGTTTCGGCCGGACCTTGGTTTAGAGCAGTTGTAACATGTTCAGGAAGCGGACTGTCTACCACCAGTGCCGCTGTTCAGGCTACCAGCAGTGGTACTAACTGTACAACTTGTGCTGTTTCATTTACGAATAATGTTGAGCCTATCACTTCAGTTGTTTTCTCTAACTTAACAAATGTTACCGATGCATCAGCGGTTGGCGCTCCTGCAATGCAGGATTTTACAGCACTTCCACCTGCAAACGTTACAACAGGCCAGGCTTATAGCTTCTCTGCTCAGGGAAACACTGATGGAAGCTTTACAACTTACATTAAGGTATATATTGATTTTAATAAAAACGGTAACCTAAACGACCCAGGTGAATCTTTTAATATCGGAACTGTTACTAACTCAACGGGAACAGATGGTGTAACAGCTACTTCTTCTATCTTTATACCAACCAATGCGGCTACAGGTTTAACCTTAATGAGGGTGTATAAATTGTATGCTGCTTATCCTAGTGGTCCGTGCGCCAATGGTGGTTATGGACAGGTTGAGGACTATTTAGTTAATATAACACAATGTACAACAGCGGCTCCAACAGCAGCAGCTACGCAAACTGTTTGCTCTAATGCTACTGTTGCTAATCTTGTTGCTACCGGAACAGGAGTTAAATGGTATAATGTTGCTTCAGGAGGTACTCAGCTTGCTTCAACTACTGCTTTAACTAACAACACAACTTATTATGCTTCACAAACTAACGTATGTGAAGGTACTGCAAGGGTAGCAGTTATGGTTAACTTTACAGTAGTACCAGTAGATGATCCTGCGGATGTTACTGCATGTGTGTCTTATACACTTCCTGCATTAACAAATGGTGTTTACCGTACGGCTACCGGCGGTGGAGGTACTGTTGTCGCAGCAGGTACTGTAATAAACGCTACAACTACACTATATGTATATAATACTGCAAACGGATGTAGTGCTGAAAACTCCTTCCTAATAACTGTGAGTAACCCTGTTGCTGCTGAACCGGATGATGTAGATGCTTGTGGTTCTTATACCTTGCCTGCATTAACAAGTGGTTCATATCATACGGCTGCCGGTGGAGGAGGTGATACGCTTCCTGCAGGTACTGTTATATCGCAAACAACGACTTTATATGCGTTTGTTGGTACTCCAATATGTTTTGATGAGAACAGTTTTACAGTTACTATATACAATCCTGTGGCTGATGCTCCGGATGATGTTGTAACATGTACTGATTATGTACTTCCGGCACTTACTAATGGTGCGTATTATACACAACAGGGAGGTCAGGGTGATATGCTTGCCGCAGGTACTTCTGTAAATGCAACTACTACATTATTTGTATATAGTGCAGACGGTGATTGTAGTGCAGAAAATTCATTTACAGTTACGATTAACCCTTATGAGGTAGATCAGCTTGATGATGTTGTAGTATGTTCTGAATATGCTCTTCCTGCTTTAACAAGTGGTTCTTATTATACTGAGGTTTCGGGAATGGGAGATATGCTTGCTGAGGGAGATGTCATTACAAGTACACAAACAATTTATGTTTATGGTGTTTCGGAGGATAATGATGCATGTGTTGCAGAGACATCGTTCACAGTAACAGTTCTTAATGCAGTTGCTGATGAATTTGAAGATGTAGAGGTGTGTGATTTATATACATTACCGGAACTATCAGCTAATAATACTTATCATACACAAACAGGCGGTGCCGGAACAACGCTACCTGCCGGAAGTGTGATTAACTCATCAATGACAATTTATGTATATGCACAGGATAGTGCCGCTACTGTATCTTGTACAGATGAGACTTCATTTATGGTAACTGTGGAAACTCTTGAAACTCCGGAGGATGTTGTAATAATTCTTGAAAATACTGCAACTTTAGAAGATCTTGAGATCTACACTGATGTTCAGGGAACAGTAATGGTATATGCAACTGAAGATGATGCCGAAGCGGGTACTAATCCGCTTAGCCCATCTACAGAAGTTACTGATGATACTGTTTATTATGCTACTGTAACTGTGGGTACATGTACATCAGAACCTTTTGAGGTAACGGTTGAAATTATACTTGACAGAGAGAATTTCAATATGGCTAACTTCAGCTATCATCCAAACCCTGTTAAAGATGTGCTTAACCTAAGTTATTCTGAAAACATCACAGGAGTAGAGGTATACAGCCTTATTGGTCAAAAAGTACTTTCAGGTAATTATAACAGTAATGCTGTGACAGTAAATCTTTCACAATTGGCATCAGGCACTTACATGGTTAAGGTAAATACTGAAAATGCTTCTAAAACAATAAAAGTAATAAGAGAGTAAATAGTTAATTAATTGATTTGAACAGTAGAGACCCCGGTAGCGCCACTATCGGGGTTTCTCATTTATATGTTTAAGTAATAAAGTAAGCACAAAAAAGAGCGGCATTGCTGCCGCCCTCCATCAATTAATCACCAACAGGATTTTAACAGTCTGTATCCATCAATATTTGCTGCTAAAACACGAACCCTGTTTGCTTTTATTCTTTAATGAATTTCAGGGTTTTGGTTTTTCCTTCCCTGTTTAGTTTTAAAATATAGATTCCCTGGCTTAATGCTGAAATATCAATACTTAACGCATCTTCAAAAGTTATGTTTTTACTAATAATTGATTGTCCAAGCGTGTTGTAAATCTCATAACTTCCTGTTACGCCTGTTATATCGGACGTTATGTTAAGAATATCTCTTGCGGGGTTCGGATATATATTAATTCCCTGTAATTGGTTGTTGTTCAATCCTGCGGTTGGTGCCTGGCAAGCATCGGATGTTATAAGTGTTCCTCTGCGTTGCGCATTTTGGAGTGTAGCCCACATTCTTTCTTTCTGGTTTTGTGTAAATATGCTTTTACATTCATCTGGCGTATAGTCCATGTAATTCTCAATCATGTCAAAACCGGGATCATCCGGACAGGAATCTACAGGTCCGCAGCTTATATTCATAGCAATAGCATTAGGGGTGTCTTCGCAATAATCAGTGGCTGTACAGTCTTCGCCATCCCCCCAAATATGTCTTAGTCCAAAAAAGTGTCCCATTTCGTGAACTGCTGCACGGCCTTTGTCCATTCCCGGAATGTAAATACCTTCAGGCGCAAGGTCGGATGATCCAAAACACTTGTAGTACATGGTTACACCGTCGTTCTCAGCATACGATTCTGCGCCTTCAAGACCTTCAAGACCCGATCCTTCCGGAAAGAATGCATAGCCGCCAACACCATAAAGATCACCACCAAAATTACAAACCCAAATGTTGATGTATTTTTCAGGATCCCATTGTGTTTCAGGTTTCAGTTGCGTTTCTATAGCTGTCATTCCCCAGCTGGCTTTATTACGGTATATACGGTCAATACCATTAGTAGGGTTGCCATCAGGATCGCGTTGGGCGAGGCAGAATTCAATTTCAGTGTCTGTTCCGGCATTGCCTTCTACATATCCCGGAGAGTCTAATAATCTTCTGAAGTCGTTGTTGAAAACAGTAATTTGTGATAATACCTGCTCGTCACTAATGTTTTCATTCTCACCAATAGCGTCTCCATCATGAATCACGTGAACTACAATAGGGAGCGTTACTACATTATTGCCTGATTTCTGAAGCGTTTTGTTACGACGCAGGTCTTCAATTTTTGGAGCAAGCCATTGTTCAAATTGGGCTTCGGTTTGTGTTCTTCCTTTAGCTGTTTTTAAATAGTTGTCATACTGTGTGGCTGAACATGGATTTTCGATTGTTTTACCAAAACCTTTAGGTTGCTGTGCATTTGTGTAGCATGTAAACACCAAAGCGGTTACCAAAAGAGTTTGCCTGATAATTGTATTGGTTTTCATTGTCTTATTTTTTAACGTTTATAAGACAAATGTATAATGGCCAATCAGCTAAGATGGTTAGCTTATGCTATTGAATGTTATTTTATGTTAACGATCTGATTTATAATTTAAAAACCATGTTTTTTAAGGTCTTTTGGTTTTTTTGAAGATAAAAAACCAACCATAGGATAGAGCAATGCTGCGGTTAAAAAAAGATGCGGCAAAAAAGGCTTGTCTTCAAGATATAATACATAGGAGGTGATGAGTAGTGCGGGAGCTTCGAGATAATAACATATCTGTCTTGCATTTTTTGGGGAAATATAGAGTGTTTTCCAGAATATGGTAATGATAAGTATGGTAATGGCCAGCCCTAAAATAATGCACCCCGGAAAATACAATCGTCTGCTCATCTCGTCAACGCCTTTGATGATAAGGATGAAAGCAGTAACAAAATGCAACAGCACTTCCAGTTTTCGGAAAGTCTTTTTCTTCATTTTTAGGGGATATTTCTGCAAAAGTAAAGAGCGTACGTTGTTTTACTATTTAATAAAGGTTATGATTAGGTTGTTAACTGTTGTACCAGCCCTTCCATTCGTAGGGTTCTGGGTATGTAAGCTTATAAAGTTGTTCTTCTGTTTCGGTGAGTTTATCTAAATAATTGACTAATTGAATTATATACTCTTCACCATTTCCCATTCTCCAAAAAATACTTTCAGGAGATTCTCCTTGATATTTTAGCCATGGTGGTAAAAAAGTAGTTTCAAAAGGATTAAAGAAACCATATTTTGATAAAAAGTCTCTTGCTTCCATTAATGCGAAACCTAGTAGGTTAGTTCCTTTCCATAAATAAATATTGTTTATGTTTTCGTTGTCGGCAGAGAGACCTACACCCCAGATTGTATCCAATGGGCTTGCTTCAACAAGTATTCTATCTTTAGTAGTGAGAAGGAAATTGCCAAGCTCGCAATTTTGATTAAACTTATGAATATTGCCGTTTTTTACGATGTCAAACCTTTCGTTGATCCAGATTTCCTCATTAAAGTTTTTAATCTCACGTCCAAGGTCTTTTGCTTCACCGGGTTTTTCACAGTTAACTATTTTCTCAAACAATTCCTCATCATTAAAGAGTAGTGCTTTTTGAGCCATCATCCAGTGTTCTGCCGTTTTATATTTAATGTCATTAACTATAAATGAACTCTCATACCATTGGCTAAAACACGCTTTACTAATTTCATTTCTGTTATTGGTATTTCCCCAAAAGTAGATGAATTTCAGTGAGTCACCATTTTCATATCGATCGGTTAACCAGTCGAGGCTATAGTTAGTAGGCATAATTTTATTTTTAACAAATATATGACTAGTCCTAAAATAGTCAACCTATTTTAGGACTAGTCAAACCGTTAACTGATTACTTAAAACTGATTTTACATTATAAAACGTACCAACTCGCCATTTTTAGTTATCATCTGTACCCTTACGCGGTCGTTAGGACCTTTGTTGGAAAGCAGCTTAGATACGGTTTCAATATCTTTAGCTTTTATGTTGCCTATGCTTAGTATCACTCCGTCTTTTAATTCGTCGTAGTAAGGCATGTATTGTTCATCGGTAATCTCTTTGATCCTGATACCGTAGGTAATGTTTAGCTTTTTCTTCTCGGCTGCGCTTAGGTCTTCAAGTTCAAGTCCGCTATAGGTAAAGGTATTAACCTCATTTTTGGTAAGCTTAACCGGAATAGTAAGCACATCTCCGTCACGATGTATTTTAACTCTTACCACATCATTAGGGCGTTTTGTAACTATTGCGGCGTTAAGATCGGCATAACCATTTATAGGCTTACCATCAATATCAACAATTATATCTCCTTTTTTAATGCCGGCTTTTTTAGCACCAGAGTCGGCAGTTACATCATTTACATAAAAGCCTTGTGTTTCGGTAACACCAAGATCGTTTGCCATAGCGCTGTTAAGTTCACCACCCTGTACACCAAGGATACCTCGTTGTACATTACCATATTCCATAAGATCTTCAATAATCTTGCGTGTAATGTTAGAAGGAACGGCAAAAGAATAACCTACATACGATCCGGTCATAGAGGTAATCATGGTATTGATACCTATTAGTTGGCCTTTAGTGTTAACCAATGCACCACCACTATTACCCGGATTTACTGCCGCATCCGTCTGGATGAACGACTGAATTCCGTCTTTGCTCAGGTTTCTGGCTTTCGCCGAAACGATACCTGCGGTAACAGTACTGGTAAGGTTATAAGGGTTACCCACCGCCAACACCCATTCGCCTACTTTAATATCGTCTGAGTTACCAAAAGTGGCAAACGGTAGTTTGTCTTTAGTGTCAACTTTCAATAGTGCGATATCCATCTTTGAATCGGTACCAACAAGTTTAGCTTTGTAGGTCTTGTTGTTGTTCAGGGTAACTTCAAGTTCTGAAGCATTTTCCACCACGTGGTTGTTGGTAACGATGTAACCGTCTTCAGTAATAATTACCCCCGAACCCGTTCCTACTTGTGGGGTAGGCTCTGCGCTACGATAACCATAAATATATTCCATCATGTTACGGGGCTGGTTCGAATAGGTAACATTCTTCACGTGAACCACCGTATGCACGGCCTGATCGGCGGCAGCTGTAAAGTCGGCCGGTTCTGCACCGTTAAAACCTACAGTCCTTGAATAATTAGTTGGAGCTATTGATAAGGCAGATGATGGTGTGTCGTTATCAAATACCAGTTTGTAAGCTCCCAGAGTCGTAGCGCCGCTCATTAGCGCCACTAAGAATAAACCAGAAATTCTCTTCATAATTTAAACAGTATTTAATTTTAATTTATCGATTAATGATTTTTGTTTTTTGTGCGATTGTCAGCCATAAAAAACTTTCTTAGGTAGAGACGTAGCAATGCTACGTCTTTACATTTCCGATTATAACAAATTCGTTGTTTTTACAACTGTATTATGCATTTTACATGTCATTTATATTTGTACTTTTGCGGTAATATAGTAATGATGAAACACACTTTTTACAAATACCAGGGCACAGGAAACGACTTTGTTATGGTAGACAATCGCGATAATTTATTTCCCAAAAATGATACCAAACTTATCGGGCATTTATGTGACCGTAAATTTGGCATCGGTGCAGATGGGCTTATATTATTAGAGAACGACAATGCTACGGATTTTCGTATGGTCTATTACAATTCTGATGGAAATGAGAGTACCATGTGCGGAAATGGAGGCCGATGCCTTGTTGCGTTTGCCAAACAACTTGAAATTATAGACGACGAAACCGAATTTACCGCTATTGACGGACGTCATCATGCTATTGTGGCTCCGGATGGCACCGTATCGTTGCATATGAAAGATGTGCATACCGTTTCGGTTTATGAGAACTATGTATTTATGGATACAGGCTCTCCGCACCACGTTGAGATCGTAGAGGACCTTGCAAACTTTGATGTGAAAAATATAGGTGCTAATATCCGCTACAGCGGACTGTATGGCGATAAAGGCTCTAATGTAAACTTCGTTTCTAAGGCCGGTGCTGACAAATTTTCAGTACGTACCTATGAGCGTGGAGTAGAAGATGAAACTTTATCATGTGGTACAGGTGTAACTGCCGTGGCGATCGCTATGAAAGTACTGGGCAATACTGATGCCAATGAGGTAAAGCTTGAAACACCGGGCGGCGAACTGAAAGTGTCTTTCAAACAAAATGACAAGCAGTTTACCGAAGTGTATCTTACAGGGCCTGCAAAATATGTTTTCACCGGAGAAATAGAATGGTAACCCTAACCGGAAATACTATTTATTTAAGGGCACTCGAGCCCGACGACCTGGAGTTCATCTACAGGCTGGAAAATAATGAGGCCATCTGGGAGGTAAGCAATACGCAAACCCCTTACAGCCGTTTCCTTATACGCCAGTATTTAGAGAATGCACATCAGGATATCTATGAGGCTAAACAGCTTCGCCTTGCCATCTGTAAAAAGAACTCTTTTGATGCTATTGGGCTTATCGATCTTTTCGATTTTGACCCTGTGAATAACAGGGCAGGTGTGGGCATCATTATACAGGATACTGAAGAAAGAAACAAAGGTATAGGTACAGAAGCTTTGCAGCTTCTTATTGATTACGCTTTCAGTAGGTTACAGTTACATCAGTTGTATGCGAATATCGATTCGGGTAATGTTGCAAGTGTGAGCCTTTTTACTAATTTTGGCTTTGAATTGATAGGTCAGAAAAAAGACTGGATTAAAAAAAATAATAACTATCACGACGAGGGGCTGTACCAGCTTATTCGTCAGCAATAACAACTAATTACATTGAAACTTAGAAGAATCGTAGGGATAGTTTCCCTTATTGTAGTGATTGGAGGAACTGTTATCGGTTACAGGATGTATCAACAGATCTTTTCGCCTAACACAAAGTTTGGAGACGAGAGAGTTGCAGTATTCATTCCAACAGGATCGGATTATGAAGCCGTAAAGAAACTTGTTGCTCCTTATGTTGAGGATATGGACAAGCTTAACTCGGTTGCTGAGAAAAAAGAATACCCTGCCAATGTAAAAGCAGGTAAATTCATTCTGAAAAACGGAATGAACAGCAATGACATCATCAACTCATTGCGTCAGCCGGTAACGGTTAATGTTGCTTTTAACAATCAGGAGACTATAGAAAGATTAGCTGGACGTCTTTCGCACCAGATAGAGCCTGACAGCCTTTCGCTGCTTGAAGCTTTTACCGATGAGAAATTCCTTGCCGATAACGGTTTTAATAAAGATAACGTACTAAGCATGTTTATCCCGAACAGCTATGAGTTCTTCTGGAACACTACGCCTAACAAAGTAAGGGAGAAAATGGCTAAGGAATACAGGAAGTTCTGGAATGAGGACAGATTGGCTAAAGCCAAAGCACTTAACCTTACACCGCTACAGGTATCTGCACTGGCTTCTATCGTACACAAAGAGACTGTGAAAACAGATGAGCGTCCGCGCGTGGCAGGTGTATATCTTAACCGTCTTAACAAAGGCATGAAGCTGGAAGCCGATCCGACGGTTATCTATGCCATGAAAAAACAATCGGGTGATTTTGACCAGGTAATTAAACGCGTACTGTTTAAAGACCTTGTAATCGATTCTCCTTATAATATGTACAAATATGAGGGCTTACCTCCGGGACCTATTGCAATGCCTGATATCACTGCTATTGATGCCGTACTGAACCCTGAAAAACATAACTACATTTACTTCTGCGCGAGCGTAACCAACTTTGGTTACCATGAGTTTGCAGTTACTCCTGCTCAGCACGAAGTAAACCGTCAGAAATATGTGGCTTGGGTTAATAAAATGGGAATAACGAGATAAAATCGTTTCTAAAGGATATTTAAGGATAGTTATTTGACTATCCTTTTTTTATGGGTAAAAACCTATTCAAAATAAGGATTTATCCATTTTTGTCGTAGTGCAGATGCTTTACTTTTAAAGCATAATATTTAAAGCATCTTACTATGAAAACAAAACTATTTTTTTTATTGTTCTTAATCTGTTTCGGACTGAGTGCTCAAACGCTGCCTAATATTGAATCGTTAAGTGGAACATCAATATCAGGAACAGGCAAAGTAGGAACCACTGTAAGAATTGATACTAACAATGATGGTGATTATTCAGATGTTAGTGTGGTCGTTGATGATAAAGGATTCTTTAGACACACTTTTGCTACTGTGTTAGCAGTAGGTAGCGTAATTAGAATTAAATCAAGTATTGTGAAAAATGGAAAAGCCAATGAATCTAAGCCTCTTACATTAATTATTCAGGATAAAAATAGCCTTGGTGTAGTACCTACAGCGTCGAGTATGGCAGTTGAATTTCTAAATAAGAAGAATGAAGCTTTAAAAAATTCTATACTTATTTATAAAGCAACAATATCAAATACTAATTTTAGTATTCCTATTGCAAGATTTAACTTTAATGATACTTCCACAGATAATGCTTTGGGAAATGTGACTCTTTTTACATCGATAGGAGCGGGTGTAGGATTGAGTTGGGGTAGAATGGAAATTACAAGGGATGATACTGGTCAGATAACAAATGAAGAGTATTCAAATACTATTGGCTTTCATATAGGAGTATTATTTAGCTCCGGAACAGGAGAAGATACTAAGAATGTTTTTGCCCCAACTTTAAATATGGCCTTATTAGATTTTCAAATAGGTTTAGGGTATGAATTAGGAACTGTAGGTGATAATCAATCAAGAACCTTTCTTACTGTAAGTTATGCCATACCATTATATAAATTGGTAAGGAAGGGGTATCGTGTTTGGAAAATCAATCCATATCCTATAGCATCAAGAAAAGGAAGTAATTTAAATTAAATAAGTTTTTATAAATCTATTTATAATTTTTCCGTACGCATTAATACCACATCCTGTGATATATGTAGATTAGCCGAGAATTAACACTTAAAACGAAATATTATCTTACAGAATACTCTTTTTTATTCTGCATGCATATCAAAACGATCAAAATTTGATGTTTGAAAACTTAAATCGTATTTATTTTCTTACTTAAATTTAAAGTTTTTTCCACTGTTTTATAAATTTTATCCTCGATAAATTGCACATTTTTCCCGTTAAAATACTTTGTAAGGTAATCTTTGTAACTCCCTTTGGTTGCAGTAGTTAGGGAAGATTCTTCTTCTTAAATTGTGACCTTAAGGTTATGTTAAAGTTAGGGGTGTTTATAACTAATTGATTATCAACTGTGTTTTTTGTCGTATATTTGCCTCGGTAATTTCATTAAGGTGACAGCTTATGAGAAAACAAAATACATGATAAAAAAATGGTCATACTTTTTAGGGTTAGCCCTATTCATCACGATTGTAAGCTCGGGCTTTAAAAAGACAGAAGCAAAACAATTTGGAAAGATCGAAGGATTTCACCTTGCTGAAGACGAGATCACGAATTACACAGTACCAACCATCGACGAGACTGCAAAGGTCGATTTTAACTTTCCGTTCACTGGAAAGTCTTACGTAGGATTTAAACAGGCAGTAGCCTTTAAAGAGTCTCAGGGACTCTACAAGCTTGTAAACCGTTTTGGTTACATGGGTAAATACCAATTTGGTAAAAGCGCCCTTCGTGCTATAGGTATTAAAGATACCAAGGCATTTTTAAACAATCCTGCGCTTCAGGAAAAAGCTTTTAAAGCGCTTCTTGCTAAAAACAAATGGGAACTTCGTAAAGAGATTCATCGTTTTGATGGTAGGGTTATCAAAGGTGTAAAAATTACAGAATCAGGCCTTTTGGCTGCAGCTCACCTTGCAGGAGCGGGCTCTGTTAAAAGTTTTTTGCACAGTAATGGAAATAAAGCTTTTAAAGACGGTTTCGGTACTTCGCTTAAAACATACATCAAAAAATTTGGTGGTTATGATACTTCAAACATTGTTGCACAGCAACAACCAAAGGTAATGTAAAATATAAAGCAACAAACAAACAAATAATGAAAAAGCCGCTTTTACAGCGGCTTTTTTTATGGCTTTGCTTGTGCTGAAACCTTTTAATTAGTAAATTGGTAGTATAACGTAATTATATGGCAAAGTTTAGTGAAATCTTTAACCTTCGTGAAGGAGAAGGTAACAGGGTGAAGACACTCGAAGAAGTAAAAAATAATATTTCATTTAAAGGTGCTAATCTCTGGACACTGGCTTGTGCCATTATTATTGCATCGGTTGGTCTTAATGTAAATTCTACCGCGGTAATTATTGGCGCAATGCTTATTTCACCACTTATGGGGCCAATAGTCGGAGCCGGATTTGCCCTGGGGATTTATGATTTCGATTTGCTGAAAAAATCTCTTAGAAATCTTCTTATTGCTACAGTTGTTAGTCTTGTGGTGTCTTCACTTTACTTTTACCTTAGTCCGTTTAAAGATGTCCAGTCGGAACTTTTAGCACGTACCTCTCCTAATATTTACGATATACTCATTGCTTTTTTTGGAGGATTGGTTGGTGTTATTGCGGTTACCCGTACTGAAAAAGGAAATCCTATTCCCGGGGTTGCCATAGCAACAGCGTTAATGCCGCCGTTGTGTACTGCAGGCTACGGTATAGCAACAGGGCAGTGGTCGTTTATGCTGGGTGCTTTTTACCTGTATTGCATCAACTGTACCTTTATAGGTATTGCGACTTTTCTGATTGTAAAATACCTAAGGTATCCTGCTAAAGAGCAGGTAGATAAAAGCTGGCAAAAGAGGCTAAGGTTGTCTATTACAACTCTTACGCTTATTATGTTGGTTCCTAGCGCATGGTTAGCTTATTCGCTCTATCGCGAACAACAGTTTAAAAAGAATGTTGAGGCTTTTATAAACAGTGAGTTTACCGAAAAAGGTTATACTGTAGTGTATAAGAAAACAGATTTTAAGTCTGCTCCAAAAAGAATTGAAGTAGCACTTCTTAGTAAACGATTTACAAAAGAAGAGCTCAAATCACTTCAGGCGGATAAGGAGAAGAATAGTTATTTAAAAGGAGTGTATCTTCATATCAGGCAAGATAGCACCGACAGGTTTACAGCTTTACGCAAGGATATAATGGATCAGATTAAAACAGGTGAAAGCCAGCTTAATGAAAAAGACCTTAAAATCCTGCAGCTTGAAAACAGGTTAAAAGAATACAGGTTGAGCTATGACGGCCTTTTTAAAGAAGCATCAATATTGTTTCCGGACATAACCTCATTGTCTGTGTCAAGGCAAAGACTGGAAACTAAAGACAGTATTTTACCTATTAATGTTGCTCTGTACAACAGCAATAAGGTATTGATCCAGGCAGATAACGAACGCCTTAAAAAATGGCTTGAGCAAAGAATAGGCGTAAAGGATGTTAAACTAATAAGGGTAACTGATTAAGCGGCTTGTTTTTTCTTTTTATTGTAACTGCTTAAAAGTGTATATCCCACAATTCCTGATAGCACTGAAGCGATAAGGATAGCAAACTTTGCTTCCTGCTGTAAAGTAGCATCACTGAAAGATAAAAGAGCTATAAAAATTGACATCGTAAAGCCGATGCCTCCCAATAAACCCAGTCCGGCAATGTGCTTCCAGGTGGTTTCCTCGGGTAATTCCGCAACTTTCAATTTAACGGAAAGCCATGACATGAGGAATATGCCAATTGGTTTTCCTAAGAATAAACCTAATACTATACCTAATCCAAGATTACTGGTTAAGCCATTTACCATTCCTTCCTGAAAAGTAATATTAGTATTTGCTATGGCAAATATGGGCATAATAACATAATTCACGGGATTAGAAAGAGCGTGTTCCAGCTTTTCAAGTGGAGATTCTACATCATCTTCGGTAGTGGGAAGTGTAAGTGCAGTAAGTACACCGGCAATAGTGGCATGTATGCCGGAGTGGTGAATGAAATACCACATAACCATTCCCGGTAGTATATAAAGCCAGATATTTTTAACCCCGAAACGATTAAAAGCTATTTGTAATGCAAACATTGCTCCGGCGAATGCCAGGTAATTTAAGTGTAGTTCGGTAGAGTAGAAGATTGCTATTACAATAATTGCCATAAGGTCGTCTACGATAGCTAATGCCGCCAAAAATATTTTTAACCCTGTTGGAACCCTGCTGCCCAATAAGGATAATATTCCCAGAGCAAAAGCAATATCAGTTGCCATAGGTATCCCCCATCCGTTTGCGGTAGCTGTACCTTCATTAAATAAAGTATAAATTATAGCAGGTACAATAACACCACCTATAGCTGCCAATACAGGCAAAGTAGCATGTTTTATTGAAGAAAGCTCACCTTCAACGATTTCCCTTTTAATTTCAAGCCCTACCAACAGGAAAAATACCGCCATAAGTCCGTCATTTATCCATGTCAGGATGGAATAATCCAAATGTATGCCTGTAGTAGAGAAGCCAATTTCTGTATTTAGGAAATTTTGAAATCCTGTAGCGAAACTGGTGTTAGCTATTAATAGAGAAATTATAACGCATACTATAAGCAAAATACCTCCAAAAGAAGAAGATTCCGAAAAGCGTTTGAATATTTTAAGGTTGATGAGTTTTGCCATAACTACAAATATACCAAAAATAGGCGTTTTGGCCTAGTTAAATTGGTTATAAGTTCTCTATAGCTACCTTGTATGCCGGGTCTTCCGGAGTGTTAATTTCTATAATCGTTTCGGCTGTTTTTAATAGTTGTATGCAGTCAGGGCTAAGGTGTTGAAGCCTTAATTTTTTCCCTGCTTTTCGATACTTAGAAGCCAGTGTGTTTAGTGCTTCTATAGCAGACATATCTGATACACGGCTTTCCTTGAAGTCAATCACCACTTCCTGTGGATCGTTTTCAATGGTAAATTTCTCATTGAATGCCGTAACCGAACCAAAGAACAGCGGGCCGTATATTTCGTAATGTTTTACTCCGTTTTCATCAATATAGTGCCTTGCCCTGATGCGTTTGGCACTTTCCCATGCAAATACAAGGGCAGAGATTATAACGCCAATCAATACAGCAAGAGCCAAATTATGAAGCACTATAGTGATAACAGCCACTAACATACCTGTAAAAATATCCGACTTTGGCATTTTGTTAATGATCCTGAAGCTTGCCCACTCAAATGTGCCAAAAGCTACCATGCCCATTACACCTACTAAGGCTGCCATGGGAACCATTCCTATTACAGGAGCACCGACTAATATGATAAGTAGTATGGTCAGGGCAGCAATTATACCCGATAGTCTTGCTCTTGATCCTGCCGAAAGGTTAACCAGCGTTTGGGCTATCATAGGACAGCCACCCATCCCGAAAAAGAATCCGTTGGCGATGTTTGCAGTTCCCTGTGCGATGCATTCACGATTACTATTGCCGCGTGTTCCGGTAATTTCGTCTACAAGGTTAAGGGTAAGCAGTCCTTCGGTTAAACCGACCGCTGCCATAATTAATGCGTAGGGAGCAATAATTTGAAAAGTGTCAAAATTAAAAGCGATATCAGGTACATGAAAAGGAGGGAAGCCTCCCTGTACCGAAGCGATATCTGCAACTGTCTTGGTTTCGATACCAAAGCCAAGCACGACCAAAAACACTACTATAATAGCTACCAACGATGCCGGAACTGCCTTTGTAATCTTAGGGAAACCTACAACAATTGCAATTGTCAGGGCAATAAGCCCTAACATGGTGTATAAAGCTGAGCCTGTTAGCCAACTGCCATCTGCTCCTTTTAACTGCTCTAATTGCGACATGAATATTACAACCGCCAGCCCGTTTACAAAACCATACATTACCGGTTGCGGAACCAGGCGAATGAACTTCCCAAACTTAAATACTCCAACTAAGATCTGAATTATTCCGGCTAATGCTACAGCAGCAAAAACATATTCCAT
The DNA here is from genome assembly GCF_042684765.1 of Flavobacterium suzhouense. NCBI lineage: Bacteria > Pseudomonadati > Bacteroidota > Flavobacteriia > Flavobacteriales > Flavobacteriaceae > Flavobacterium > Flavobacterium suzhouense. The sequence goes on from NZ_JBHUMD010000027.1 coordinate 193,462, forward strand.
GCCGTGCGATTTCATCAGGGCGATAAGGGTAATAACTGTTGCACCTGCACCTCCCGATACCAGTCCCGGTCTTCCACCTAAAACAGCAGTGACCAGTCCCATAATGAAAGCAGCATATAATCCAACTAATGGTGGAAATCCCGCCAGTATCGCAAAAGAAAGCGATTCGGGTATCATGGTCATGGCTACGGTAAGCCCGGCAAGTATTTCGTTTTTATAGTTTACTTTTTGGGAGAAGTCGAATAGTTTCATTTTTTAGAAGTTGCAAAGTTGCAGAGAAGCTAAGTCTCAAAGTTTTTTAGAATTGCAAAGTTACAAAGTAGAAGTATGGATATAAAATAAAACCTTGACGTTGTATATATTTGTTGTATGCAAATAGTAAATGAAATACTCAGCTTGTTCATTAGACTTGGTTTTACAGCTTTTGGCGGCCCTGCAGCACACATTGCGATGATGCGCCGTGAAGTAGTTACCAAAAAACAATGGATGGACGATGGCCAGTTCCTGAATCTGTTAGGGCTTACAAATCTGATTCCCGGACCTAACAGTACAGAGCTTGCTATACACATTGGTAAAGAAAAAGGGGGTGCAAAAGGTTTAGTGATTGCGGGTATATGTTTTATATTGCCGGCTGTACTTATTACTATTGCTTTTGCCTGGATGTATAAGGAATATGGGACATTGCCTCAGGCAGAACCTTTTATTTATGGTGTGAGGGCTGTTGTTATTCCTGTGATACTTGTGGCGGTGTATCCATTAGCTAGGGCATCGCTAAAAAGTAACGGACTCATAGTTGTTGGTATTGCAGCTTTAGTACTTGCTTTTATTGGGATTAATGAAGTTTTTGTAATGTTTGGAGTGGGGCTTTTATATCTAATCTACAATTTTATAAAAGCTAAAAAGGTAGTGGTTTCTGTTTTTCCGGTGCTTTTTTTTGCTCCGGTAAAAGCGGCTAGCAATTCAGGACTATTTTGGGTGTTTTTAAAAATAGGAGCGATATTGTATGGTAGCGGCTACGTACTTTTTGCCTTTATAGAAGATGAATTGGTTGCCAAAGGACTTTTGTCACGTGAACAGCTAATGGATGCTATTTCCGTTGGGCAAATTACACCGGGACCTGTATTTTCATCCGTTACCTTTATCGGTTACCAAATAAATGGATTGATGGGGGCAATGTTGTCCACACTTGGTGTATTTATACCTTCCTTTATTTTTGTAAGTCTTATAGGTTACTTCAAAGGTAAGTTGCTGAGATCAATTCTTTTTAAGGCATTTTTAGATGCAATAAATGTGGCATCGGTTGCCATCATAGCTGTAGTTTGTCTTAAAATGGGACAAGAGGCATTAACGGACTGGCGAACAATAGCGATAGCGGTTTTAAGCTTTCTTATTTTGTGGTTTAGGCCATCACTAAACAGTGCTTATATTATATTGTTTGGCAGTATCTTTGGGTATTTATTAATGTATTTTTAGATACATATAAAACCTTATCAACTTAGAACCTGTGTACTATAAAAATACACGGCCTGTTATGCAGGTCTACCTTTTCTTTTTTCCATTGGGCAATGGTTTTGGTTTTGATGTATTCGGTAGGCAGGGTAATATCTGCAGCAATGCATAGATGGGTGTTCGGCTGAAGCGTGTTCAGGATATCCTCCATCAGTTTGTTGTTGCGGTATGGCGTCTCGATAAACAATTGCGACTGGCTCTTATCGTGTGAAAGCTTTTCGAAATTCTTCAATGCACTTTTTTTGTCCGATTTATCGATAGGGAGGTAACCATTAAACGCAAAACTCTGCCCATTCATTCCGCTTGCCATAATAGCTAACAGGATAGAAGAAGGGCCAACCAACGGTACTACCTGAATATTGCGTTCGTGTGCAATTTTCACAATAGCCGCACCCGGGTCGGCAACACCGGGGCATCCGGCCTCACTCATCAGTCCAACATTCTTGCCTTCCATACAGGGTTGTATAAATGACAGGTGGTCTGAGGCATCGGTATGCTTATTAAGGACAGATAATTTTAGATCAGGCTGTTTTTTGGTGGGAAGGATCGCCTTGATGAAACGGCGCGCCGTTTTCTCGTTCTCTACAATATAATGGTCTATGAACTCAATAGATCGTGCTATGGTATCGGGTAAAACCAGTTTTGGGTCGGCGTCATCGCCAAGGGGTACGGGTAATAGGTATAGCTTGCCTGTTGGGTTCATAATTCTGAAATTTTGTATGAATTAATATGTGTGCAAAGGTAGGTTATTCAGTCGGGTTTTTGTCATTCTGAGCGAAGTGCAACGGAGTCGAAGAATTTTAGAGTATGAATGAGATTGCAGCGTTTCATTGCATTGCGCTCGCAATGACAAAAAGTAAGCATTATGAATGCTCTTTCAAAAGTTTTCGGGCTACAATTTCGCAGGCTTCGTCAAGCATATCATATACATTGTCAAAACCTTCGGGGCCACCGTAGTAAGGGTCAGGTACATTAACGTTTTTACCCGGATGTACTTCGTTCATCATTAGTTTTACTTTGGCTTTCGCCGAAGCATTCGGAGCCAGCTTTTGTACATCACTCAGGTTAGAAGTGTCCATTACATAAATATGGTCGAAAGTATCGAAGTCGGAAACTTTTATCTGGCGTGCTTTCTGGCAACTGATGTCGAGCCCGCGATTCTTTGCGGTAGCAACTGATCTTCTGTCCGGACCTTCGCCGGCGTGCCAGTTGCCTGTCCCGGCAGAATCCACGATAAAATCGCCCGCAGGCAATTTAGACTGCAGGATACCTTCTGCCAATGGAGAACGACAAATGTTTCCCAGGCAAACCATTAAAATCTTAACGGGCATTATATCGATAATTTTTTGTTGATGTCGTCAACAAATTTGCGGAATTGCTTGTCGGTAGTTACAAGGTTATCAACAGTCTTACAAGCGTGAAGCACGGTAGCGTGGTCACGGTCACCAATTTGCGAACCGATGTTGGCCAGTGAAGCTTTAGTGAACTTCTTAGCGAAGAACATTGCCAGCTGTCTTGCCTGTACCACGTGGCGCTTTCTTGTTTTAGACTGAAGCGTATCAACGTCAAGCTGAAAATAATCTGACACTACTTTTTGGATGTAGTCGATAGATATTTCGCGTTTTACATTCTTAACAAACTTCTCTACTACCTGTTTAGCCAGTTCAATTGTTACCTCGCGGTGGTTGAACGACGACTGTGCGATAAGTGAAATGATAGCGCCCTCAAGTTCACGAACGTTGCTTTTAATATTCTTGGCAACATATTCTACGATTTCGTCAGGCATCACTACACCATCACGGTAAAGGATGTTGTTAAGGATAGATATCCTTGTCTCATAGTCAGGCTGGTGAAGCTCGGCAGAAAGACCCCATTTAAAACGGGACAATAGCCTTTGCTCAATATCCTGCATGTCTACAGGAGCCTTGTCTGAGGTAAGGATAACCTGCTTGCCATTTTGGTGCAGGTGGTTAAAGATGTGGAAGAACACGTCCTGCGTACCTGTTTTTCCCGATAGGAACTGTACGTCGTCAATGATCAGCACATCGATAAGCTGGTAGAAATGAATAAAGTCATTTCTTGTATTCCTTTTAACCGAGTCGATATACTGCTGTGTGAAAATTTCGGCAGAAATATATAGTACGGTTTTTTCAGGGTATTTGTCTTTAATTTCAACACCAATAGCATGTGCAAGGTGGGTTTTACCCAAACCTACACCACCGAATATTAATAATGGGTTGAAAGAAGTTCCTCCCGGTTTGTTGGCAACAGCCATACCTGCAGAGCGGGCAAGCCTGTTAGAATCACCTTCAAAAAAATTGTCGAAGCTGTAATTTGCATTCAGCTGGGATTCAATTTTAAGGTTACGGATTCCCGGTATAACAAATGGGTTTTTAAGTTCAGGGTTTTTGTTCTGTAGCGGAACGTCAACTTCCTGAGGTTTAACAGGCGCGCGATGGGCACTTGGCAGCTGCTCTGTAAAAGGCTGCTTATTGCCATAAGTGTTTTCCATCTTAATTTTATATAGTAACTTCGCGCTGTTACCAAGTTCTTTTGTAAGAGCAACCTTTAATAGTTTTACATAGTGTTCCTCGAGCCATTCGTAAAAGAATTTACTCGGAACCTGGATGTAAAGAGCGTTATCAGTTAACTCAACGGCTCTAATCGGTTCGAACCAGGTTTTGTAAGCCTGATCCTGAATATTGTCTTTTATGAAAACAAGACAGTTCTCCCATACCGATTGCGCAGTTTTAGTCATAAATCCTGAATATTAGATGTTTATTAATTGGTTGTCCAACTATGGAAAGAGTATACAGAATGCTCTTGTTTGGAGGAACAAATATGAACACATTTTTTTGTAAAAAAAAACGGTTTGTATATTGATTTTATAAAAAAAATATTGTAAGCATCAAAGTAAAGATTTAATAAAAAATTAACAAAAATAAAATATGATTTTTCATGAATTTAGAGTAAGAGTGCGATATGCGGAAACCGACCAAATGGGAGTGGTTTATCACGGAAATTACGCACAATACTTCGAAATGGGACGGGTTGAATGGCTTCGTAATCTGGGAGTTAGCTATAAGTCTATGGAAGAGGATGGTGTGATGCTTCCTGTTGTTAGCTTAACAATGAACTACAAAAAACCTGCCCGTTATGACGATTTATTAACAGTAAGGACAATATTCAAAGAACAGCGTTCGGTTAAGATAGAATTTGACTACGAGATATTAAATGAGGCTGGTGAGTTATTAACAACAGGTAACTCAGTTTTGGTATTTGTTGATGGGAAAACCGGTCGTCCAACAGCACCTCCTGCATACATTACAGAACGTTTAAATGCTTTAATTTAGTGTGTTTTTTGTCGTGAAAACAATGCAGATTGCCGTATTTTTCTTTAACATTTAACTGTTTCTCTAAAGTCGGATGTTTCTGATAGCTTCGGACCTCGGACTTCAGACACTATTTAATAACTATTTCGTATAAATTAGTAAATGCTTCCAATACCATGGGGGCATTTTTTTTACGCGTTGAAATTACAATCTCACAATCCATTTCCATTTTTTGAGAAACAATATCAAGGTTTTTTTCCTTTATCACACGCATTACTTTGTTCATATTCTGATACCCAAATTTAAGGGTATAATGTACGTCGATTGTCTTTTCAATGATTTCGGATGCTTCCAGTGCCATTTGTGCCGAAGTCTTGTAGGCTGTAATGAGTCCGCCAACGCCAAGTTTTACACCGCCAAAATAACGTACCGATACTACTAATACATTGGTTACTCCAAAACTTTGTATCTGACCGTATATGGGCATACCCGCTGAGTTGTTGGGTTCGCCGTCGTCATTGGCGCGGTAGTATATTTTATCGGTGCCTAACTGAAAAGCATAACACCAGTGGCGTGCCGAATGATGTTGTTTGCGAAGGTCTTCAAGTATGATTTTTATCTCGTCCTCACTGGTTACCGGATAGGCGTAGCCAAAGAACTTGCTGTTCTTTTCTTTAAAGAGTGTTTCTTCTCCCGGTGCTGCCAGTGTTTTGTAGGTGTCGTTTTCCATGAGGGTTGCAAAGGTAAAAAATAGTTTAAAGTTTACAGTTTCCGGTTTACAGTTTTATGATGAACCTGAAAGGTTCAGATATAGTAGCCGGAGGCAACGCCTACGGAATTATGGGTGAGGTTCGAAAAATAAAATCTCCGATAGTAAGATAATTAGTATATTTGAGAGTATATCAAATTAAAAAAATCAATCATGAAAAATACGATTATTAAAGGGATGTCGGTTTTAGCCTGTCTTGCTTTTATTGCCTGTGGGCAGAATGAGAAAAAGAAAGAGGAGTTTGCTCCCAAAGAGAAATACTGCGGTGTAGAACTTACCGGATTTGAGGTTCTTGATCTTAAGAATGTGATGAAAAACCAGGTGCCTGTTTCGGCAGCAGATGAGGCGCTAAACCAAAAACTTGTTAACCATATTGATACGTTGACGGGGGGTGCACAGCAGATAGGGATGAGGATTTTTTATAAAGACAAAGATAAAGTAAGCATGTATGTGCAGGGACCGGATGATGCCGCTGTTACTGAGAAGGTATGCTGCTACTTGTTGGGTTCAGAGCTTGATGGCCAATTGCCTAAACAACGTAATGTTTTATACTATACCGAGAAGAGCGATAACATTGTAGCAGGAATAAAAAGCAAGTAAATTGTTGGGTTTCGGGTTTAGAGTTTAGAGTTTCGGATTGCTCAGCTCTAATAAGAACCTGAAGGGTTGGGATAAATTAGCCTGGATACATATAATTATAAGACAAAATTATCACAAAACTGATTCTCTCCAATAGAAAAATAATTATGTAAATTTGGTCTATGAGTAAGCAGACACCTTTTTCGGTATGTGGAGAATCATTAATGTCTCCGATGCATATATGCGGTTTTTTTGATTCGAGAGAACAGCAATATGAAGTTATCATTCCCTATATTATGGAGGGTCTGGCAGCCAATGACAAGGTAATTAATATATTGGAAGGAAACCGCCACGGTGAACATTGCCGTTGCCTGGCTGACAATGGGATATCCATAGCCGAAACAATGGCGAGTGGGCAGTTGGAAATATTGGCCTCTGAAGACACCTACATTAAGGGTGGCGAGTTTGCTGCTGATAAAATGTATGATATGCTCGAACGAAATTTATTATCGGCATCAAGGGCAGGGTATGAAAGTGTAAGGGCGTGCGGAGATATGGTTTGGGCGCTGAAGAATCTTCCCGGTACGGACGAGCTTCTGGCTTATGAGGCCAGCTTAAATGTGCTTACGCCGAAACATTCCTGTTCTCTGATTTGTATGTATGATGTCAGTAGTTTTAGTGAGGATACGCTTACTGAAGTATTGCTTACCCATCCTTATGTCATCAAAAATGGAAAAATTTCAAAAAATAAACATTATTTAGAGCCATCGGCAGTAAAGTCAGGCATTTCAGATTTTGTGTCCAAACCTTTGAAATCGTAAAGCTTCAATTTTATATAATTCATTATAAAAACAACATACCCCGTCCGCTATCGAATGGGGTTTGTTGTTTTTTGAATTAATCAAGAATATCTAAAAATTTAAGTCCGAACATTACACCATCGGTGGCAAAGCCGCTTCCCTGGTAGGCACGAACGTAGTCTACGCGCAGCATCCTGAAGTTACCCCAACCGATGTTGTCAAATCCGGCTGTGAATTCCTGATACGGTTTGCTATCCGGTGTTGCAGCGGCATGGTAGCCTACTACTAAGTTCCATTGCAGTACATTCAGTAGCGGAATCTTATTCATGATGTAACCTTTAAAGTTATGTTCAATGTGCGATTCAAAATACGCGTCATTGGTATACAGGCTGTAGTAGGGTAGCAGGTTAAAGCTGCTTATGTTAGTACCTCCTGAGTTTACGTGAGTCTCATTGGCATTAAAGTGTTTGTAATCGGTAAAGGCAATACCATCGGCATTAAAGAATTTACCACCCTTAAGACTGATAGCAAAATCACCCTTATTGCCAAAAGTTGTTCTGTACTGTGCTCCGGCTGCGATAAAATCGTATTCGTATTCTTTTATGCTTCCTGCAAAGCCCTTTTCATACTTAATGCCAAGAGTTGGGTACTGGCCATAATTCATGGCTCTCTTTTCACCTCCCGGATACACCTTGTATTTTAGTCCGAAATTAAAATTAGCACCTATACTAGCTTTATAAAGTGTGTGTTTTTCGAACGGAGCCGAGGAATAGTTGTAAGGTTGCAATGGGTCGTTTGATGTATAGCTGTGATTGTCGTCCTTGATGAAAACCCAAGGCGCATTATTGTACAATGCCCTACGGCGTAAATATTCCACACTACCTGTAGCAGTAATACCATCAGCAATCCTGTTGGAATAGGCTATTTTGGCAAAGGTCTTGTCATAAAGTTTCATATAGTTGCGCTCAAAGAAAAGTGTACTTATCGCATTGACAAAAGGAGAAATGTTAGAAGCGTTGAATTGTTCTACGGTATTACCTCCGCTAAGATAAAAGTTGTAGGCACTTGCCGATCCGCTAAACCTTACCCTGTCTTCAGCGATACCATATTCGGCTTTAACTCCAGTATAAAGTCGCCTCTTTTTAAAATCATACTTTTCTTCAGGATTAAGAGCAAAACTTGCATTCATGCCGGTATTCAGTACCCAGCCCTGTACGGTATTATATGATGGAATATGCAGTATTCCGTCATAATTAAAACGGGTGTCTTTTGAATTTTTATAATTGTAGCCTGTTATAGGGTCTTTCCAGTTGAACTTATTATATTTTTTATTGATGGAATCCTTGTAAGCTACCGATTCGTGCAGCGTTTGTATGCTGTCTTTTTTGATGTAATCAATAGTTTCTTCTTCGGTAAGCGGAATTGGCCTCATGGCATTCCAGTAAACAGAATCTTTTTTGTTTGCTTCATCTTCGATAACGATCATCTCCTTACCAAAGGTTTTCTTATCAAACTTGTCGTGGAATATATAATTGGTATATACGTGGGTAAAGGAGCCGCTAAAGGTTATTCCGAAACCTCCTGCGTCAATATCAAATACCTGTGAGTTTTTAGCCCAAATGCCATTCTGGCTATTATAAGTGTAGTTTTGTTTCAGGTTCAGGTTATTCAGGAATGGTGTCTGTAACCTGTAGCCTTTCATGTCAAAATCGGTGGCATAGATAGCCCAACTGTTGTCTACAATATAAATGTAACCCTCAACAACAGCTTCTTTGTCGCGGCGTGGCGTAACCTTTATTTTATTAATCTGGTTATTGTTCTCGTCAAAAAAAGTACCCTCCAGTTTGTATTTATAGTACGTTAAAGCGCCCGAACCAATAGGGGAGATTACCTGAACTTCACTCATGTCTACATAATTGTCATAGAAGTTGTAATAGGTATTCATGGCGGTATTAAAGCTGAAACCATTGTCGTTTCCGCTTACTTTAGAGGCAATAATGCGTTCTTTCAGATTGTTGGGCTGCTCGAACGTAATGTGCGAAACGGTTTCGGAAAGATAAAGGATGCCGCTTCCTGTTGAATCTACCATGCCATCAGGAACTTCTACGGTTTGGCCCAGAAATTTTTTAGGCAGGTTTTTAATCCTGAAGATACCTTTAGAATAGAAATCCGATTCAAAACGTCCTGTTTTGGCAGAGTTTTCTTTTCGGTGGGCAATCGCCTGGCGGATCACTTCATAGGCAGGATCTTCAGCATTCGATATCACTACTTCATTAAGTTGATAGTTTTCATCGGGCATCATAACGTTAAGCACATGCGGTAGCGATTTTACGTCGACCGATAGTTTTTGGGTCTTAAAGCCTATCGACTGAAAGATAACGGTATATTTTCCCGTTGTTTTTACAGCGAGTTCATACTGGCCCTGCTCATTGGCAGTGGTACCATTATAAGTATTTTCAATGGTTATGCTCACAAAAGGGATTCCCTGTCCGTCAGCAGAAGTAATTTTTCCTTTTATCTGTGCAAAAGATGCAGCACTAAGCAAAAGGAAACAAGTAGTCAATAATTTGTGCATTGGTTTATGGTTATAGTTAGGCAATCGGGTATATATAAAGTAAGACGTGTTCCCGGTTATAATGGTTGTATCGCCGCGGCTAAATTTTTTAAAAATATGCTCTTATAACGATTTTGTTTTTATTTTCTTACAATGTTTGATTAAAAAAACATTAGCAATAAAGATAAGCTTTTGAAAATAACAAATACCGTTTACATTTGTAGTATGAGAGAAAAACGATTCAACCTTGCCAGCAGACTTCTACATTGGGCTATTGCTTTTACTTTTTTATATATAATGCTAACTGTGCTGCTTCGTATGGGGTGGATGAACAAGGGCAGTATGGGAACAATAATACATGATGGTCTTACCGAACAAAATATTGCCATTTCCCAGGATGATGCTATTGGTTTAGCTAAAAAAGTGCGTAGGCCTATGTGGGATACTCATATTATCGCCGGTTATGTTTTGGTTGGGTTATTTGTATTGCGTATTATTCTTACCTGGGTACAGGGTGCAGGCTTTGTAAGTCCGTTAAAGAAAGGTATTACACAATATGAAAGATTCAAATCATGGGTTTATGTGATTTTCTATATCTTTTTAGGAGCTTCGCTGTTTACAGGGTTGATGATGGAATTTGGTCCCGAAAGCCTTGAGCATACTATGGAAGATATCCATGTACTTTCTCTATATTATTCAGTAACTTTCATAGTGCTTCATACTGCCGGTGTTCTTATCGCCGATGCAGGAAAGGAAAGAGGGATTATCTCTAAAATTATAAGTGGGGATAAGCCATTATAGTTTAAAATTTCAACATGGGACTTGAAGTTATAGTTGAAATTATTGGAGAAACAATTTTTATGCTTGTCGAGTTGCCTGGAACATATCTTCATTGGCTTCTGAAAGGAAGAAAATGCCGTTCAAAGAAATTGAAGAGCGTTATTTTGGTATAAATGTCCTGTTGTCTTTGTTGATATATTTTTTATTAGGATTGATTATTTATATTATTATACAATAAATAACGTCATCCTGTGAGGTTTTGCGCTACCTTTGAGTAAATCTTATCACTTATGAGTAGTACAATACAGGATCTAAGGCTTGCCGTTTTAATCGATGCCGATAATGTTCCCTATGCCAATGTAAAGGAAATGTTTGAGGAAATCGCCAAGTATGGCACACCTACATTCAAGCGGATTTATGCCGACTGGACTAAGCCAACTGTATCAGGATGGAAAAAGGTACTGCTCGAAAATGCCATTACGCCCATACAGCAATACAGCTATTCAAGCGGAAAAAATGCTACCGATAGCGCTATGATCATCGATGCCATGGATATACTTTATACGGGTAAGGTTGACGGATTTTGCATTGTTTCTTCCGATAGTGATTTTACACGTCTTGCTACCCGTCTTCGCGAAGCCGGTATGAAGGTAATAGGCATAGGGGAGAAAAAGACGCTTATTCCGTTCATATCAGCCTGTGATAAGTTTATCTATATCGAGATACTTGGTAAAAATGATACTGATGCTGATATTGAAGATGATGCGAAAGAAGAAAAAGTAACTCCTGTAGTCAAACATCCTATAAGTAAAGTAGACAGAGGGCTTATAAAGCTTCTTAGTCAGAGTATAAACGATCTTGCAGATGAAAATGGATGGGCCTTTTTGGGTGATCTGGGTAATTTCATCCTGAAAAAACAGCCTGATTTTGACTCCAGAAATTATGGTTATCCAAAAATGCTGGCACTTATAAAAAGTATTGATAAATTTGTTGTTGATGAAAGGGATACGGGCAAAAGCAAAATTAAGCACGTATATGTAAGGAATAAATAAAATGAAAGAAATAAAGAAACTTACCGAAGCCATACTGCGAAAAGACAAAAGCGTAAACAAAACGCAGTTTGATAAGGAATGGTTCTATTCAGTAGAAGATCTTGAAGATTACCTGAAAGAAGATCTTACCGGAATAGAGTCAGTTACGCTGCCGTTGGACTTTGATGGCGTAAAATATCCCATTCAGTGTACTACATGGGAAGACCTTGAACGATTCCTGCACAGAGACCCGGTAGAAAGTTTTAGGGGGAGTGTACTTAAAAACAGGAAAAAAGAGTAGGCAGTACAGATTTTATCCGACAACTGACAACCATCTACCGATAACAATTACTCCAATATATCTAAAAAGGTCAATCCGAATATTACACCGTCATTTACAAAACCGCTTTCGTATGACCTGATGTAGTCTATCCTGAAAAAGCGCGCTTTTCCCCATCCTACATTATCAAGTCCAATTGTAAATTCCGAATACGGGTTACGTTCCGGTGTGGCAAGTATATGATAACCTGCTACCAAATGATAATTCAGTTTGTTGAATAACGGAATTGAATTGGTAAGGAATCCTTTGAAATTGTGTTCCAAATGCCCTTCGAAATACTGATCATTTGTACTGTGCGAATAGTATGGAAGGAAGTTAAATACATTAAGGTACCGTTCTGATTTACCCACATGCGTCTCGTTCCCGTTAAAATGCCTGTAATCGGTAAAGGCTATGTTTTCTGAATTGAAGAATTTTCCTGTTCTGAAACTAACTCCCAGTTCTCCTTTGTTGCCCACTGTCAGATCATAATTTACTTTGGCAGAAAGATGGTCAAAATTATAATCGTCAATACTTGAGGCAAACCCTTTCTCGTATTTCAGGAATATGCGCGGATATTTATCGTTAGCGATAGTTTCCCTGCCGTTAGGTCGCGTCCTGTATTTTTGCCCGAAACTTATGCGTGTTGCAAGGGATACCTTATACATGTGATGCTTTTCAAAGGAAGGAGTCTCATTATCATAACGGGAGTCATCGTCATACAGCAACAATGGATTGTTAGATGTATAAGGTTTATAAGCATCTTTAAGTGTTGAAAACTTAGTATTATTGAAAAGCGATTTCTTGCGGGTGTATTCCGCGGTTCCATAAAGATAAAGCCCGTTAATAACCTCTTCCTCATAGCTAAGGCGTAAAAAATTATTGTCATACAGTTTCATGTAATTATCCTTGAAGAAAAGCGTGCTGATACTATTTACAATCCTGTTTATAGGGTTTTCAGGATTAAATTGCTCAATGCTGCTGCCTCCTTTCAGCGTGATTATCCTTTTGCTGAAATTATTAAACTTACGTGAAATCGTACCCGTAGCCCTGAACCGCTGTTCGGCAAAGCCATAGTTCATGTCGGTGCCTATGGTAGTGTATGTTTGTTTGTCGGGATTGTGTTTTGTAAAATAAAATCCGGGTGCAAGGTTATAAGCCTGAACTGTATTAAAACCAAGCCTGCGTACAATTCCGGTATAGCTTATCTGCCAGTTCTTTTCGGTGTTATAATATACGTAACCTATAGGTGTCGAAAGCCATTTAAAGCGGTTACGCTGACGATCAAGAGCATTAATATGCGATTTTCTTCCAGTCACTTCCTGTAGGCTGTCTTTGCGGCGATAATCGGTAATTTCCTCGCTGGTAAGCGGTATCGGGCGGTTTTTATTCCAATAACTATCAGGCAGGTTGTTGGCGCCGTCTTCAAAACGCTGAATTTCCGCAGTGAAAGTTTTGGGACCAAAATCGGGATTTAAAACATAATTACTATATACTGATGAGAATCTGCCATTAAAGCCCACGCCAAATAATCCGGCATCAAAATCCAGTATTTGTGTGTTTTTAGTCCAAGTTTTTTCTTTGCTGTTATAGCCAAAGTTTTGCTTTATGTTAAGGGTGTTCAGCAGATCCTTTCCAATCTGGCTTCCTTTTATGCTGAGGTCAACGCCATATAACTGCCAGCTGTCATCTACTATATAGATGTAGCCATTAAAAGCAGGTTCCTTTTCTCTTTTAGAAGTAACTTTTATTTTATTAATGAGATGACGGTCGTTGGTATAAAAAGTACTTTCAAGCTGATATTTGTAGTAATTAAAAGCGTTTTCTGCTATTGGCGAAACCGCATTTACATTAAAGGGCAGGTAGTTGTCATAAAAATCAAATTCGGCAGCCTGAGCATTATTATAGCTCATGCCGTTATCTTCGCCGCTTACTTTTGATGCAATAACGCGTTCATACATCTTTCCCGGCTTTTCATATTTAATATGTGATACCGTTTCAGAAAGGTACAGTATACCATTACCGGATTTGTCGAGCGAGGCCCCCATATCACCAACTTTTTGCCCCAAAATTTTCTCAGGAACATTTTGCAGTCTGAAAATGCCTCGTGAATAAAAGTCAGCTTCAAACGCCTTAGTGCGTTCACTGTTATCTTTTCGGTGCGCAATTGCAAATCGCATTATTTGCTCTCCGGGATTATTTTCATTGGTTATTACAACTTCTTTCAGAATGAATTGCTCTTCTTCAAGAATCACATTCAGGGTAACAGGTTGTGACGATGCGTCGGTTTCAATTTCCCTGGTCTTATAACCCAGTGATTGAAAAAGTAATGTGTGGTGACCTTTGCTTACATTAAGGGAATAACTGCCATCTTCATTTGATGAAGTGCTGTTGTAGGTTCCTTTTACAGTAATTCCGGCAAAAGAAACAGGCTCACCGTTTTTTCTGGTAATTCGTCCTTTTACCTGTGCAAAAGAAATCGTGCCGGTTAACAGCAATAAAAGTAAAAGGACATGTTTCATAGCGTTTTTTTTAAGGAAGCAGCGCTTGTAAGGCCAGCTCATAGCCTTTAAGTCCAAAACCTACTATTACTCCTGCTGAAACAGGAGACAGGTACGACTGGTGTCTGAAGGTCTCACGTGAAAAGGTATTTGATATGTGTACCTCGATCACAGGTGATGTAACAGCTTTTACGGCATCGGCAATACCTATTGAAGTATGGGTGTAGGCTCCGGCATTTAATATGATCCCATCATGATTAAATCCGGTTTCCTGTATTTTAGTTATAATTTCACCTTCGATATTGCTTTGGTAATATTCCAGTTTTATGCCCGGAAATTTTTGTTGCAATTCGGCAAGGTAGTCTTCAAAAGTTCTGCCTCCGTATACTTCAGGTTCGCGTATGCCAAGCAGGTTAAGATTAGGGCCGTTTATAATTATAATGTTCATTAGTATGTTTTTGTAAATTTAAGTATAAGGCTTGGAGAATGTATGCGATTTAATATTTTTTTTAACATATATACCTATAAAAAAGCCGGTTATGTCTTAAAAGACATACCGGCTTTTGCATATTATTTAATTTTTTAGAAAAAGTATCCTACAGAAAGCTGGAATACGTTGTTTTTAACGTCAAAGCTGCCTTCACCATCACCATCATTAATGTTGCTTAGTCCGACGTTGTAACGTGCCTGAGCAAAAAGTCCTGCGATAATTTTAAGCTCAACACCTCCAGACGCGGCAAGGTCAAATTTCTTAGTTTCCCATGCGTCTTTTGCATCGCTTACAAGGAAAGAGAATTGCGGTCCTGCTGTGATGCTTAGTCTGTCCGGTAATACATAAAACTTAGCAAGGACAGGCACAGCAATATAATCAAGGTTAATATCTTCGGCAACACCTACAACGCCACCATCATCATATTTAGCTTTACCACCCTGAGAAGAGAATAATCCTTCTGCCTGTACAGAGAACATAGGTACAATGTTTAGTTCTAATACTGCACCGGCATGAAAATTAGTGATTCCGTCTGAGTCAAGATCTCCTGAAAAGTTAGCGAAGTTAGCACCCGCTTTTATACCAAAGTCTATGCCCTGAGCCTGTGATGTAACACCTGCTGTTAGCATTGCAAATAAAAAAATGATCTTTTTCATAGTTTAGATTAATTAAAATTGGTTACGAATTAAAGTGATCAAAAGGTGCTTGTACCTTTATATTCCTTGCAAAAGTAAAGAAAAGTAGTACTAACAGCGATTTTTTTAACCCTATTTTGGCTTTTTTAAAATGTTAAATTTGTTTTAATTTAATTGAAAAACAGCCTTAAAACTGATAATTATTCAATGATGCTGTTTTGTGTTCCTTTTTTTATTTTAAGATGTTGATTTATAATATTTTGTGTTTTTTGTTTCAAATCTGTAAAGCTTTTACTTATTATTTATTTGTGATATTGTTAATAAAATTGGTGATAATCCCTGTTTATAGGGGTTTATTTTGTTAAATATTTTGATATTTTTGTTAGATACAATAACTAAAATTTAGACCAATCATGAAAAAAATCTTATTATCAGCTGTAGCTGTTATGGCCTTTGGTTATGCGGCACAGGCACAGGAAAGTGGTTTTCAGGCAGGTATTCACGTAGGTGCTCCTATTGGTGATGCAGGCGATGTTTCATCTTTTAATTTTGGTGCAGATGTATCTTATCTATGGTCTGTGGCAGACAATTTTTCTGCCGGTGTTACAACAGGTTATACGCATTTTTTAGGTAAAGATTATGATGTTCCCGGATTTGGATCAGTTAAAGCTGATGACTTTGGGTATATTCCTGTAGCAGCTACAGGGCAGTATTCTTTTGATCAGTTCTTTGTAGCAGCAGATCTTGGTTATGCTATCTATGCCGGAAGCGGAGATGGAGATGGTGGTTTTTACTATCAGCCAAAAGTAGGTTACCACATTGCTGAGCAACTTGATGTTTATGTAGGTTACAAAGGTATTGCAGTTGATGGTGCTACTGTATCTGCAATTTCTGTGGGAGCTGCTTATAAATTCTAACAGAATAAGTTTTAAACTATAAGAACCTCTGCATTATTGCAGGGGTTTTTTATTTCGAAAGTTTAATTAATACATGGTTCCTGTTAACCATCTAATAGGTTTATGAATCTTAACTCAATCCAGAATATGAAAAAACTATTACTATTTGCTATTATATTTTTCGCTTGCAACGTGCAGGCACAGACCGATCGCTTGTTGGGTGTGCATTTTGGCGCACCGGTAGGTGACGCTGCCGATATATCAACATTTAATTTTGGTGTTGATGCAGCGTTTTTGTTTTATGTCACAGATGAACTTTATGTTGGAGCGGCCGGTGGATTTACTCATTTTGTAGGTAAGGAAATAGATAACGAATTTAGCTCTGTAAAACTTGATGGTTTTAATTATATCTATTTTGCCGGTTCGGCCCAGTATTCTTTTGGTAAACTTTTTGCTGCCGCCGATGTTGGTTTTGCTTTTTATTCCGGCGATAGTGATTTAGGAAAGAGCGGTGTTTATTACCAGCCTAAGCTGGGATATCATATCATTGATGCGCTCGATGTTTATGTTAGCTATAAAGGTTTGCCGGGAGATGGATATAATATTGCCACGCTCGGAGGAGGGATCAGCTACAGATACTAAATCTTAGCTTTAAATAGAAAAACATTATAATGTAAAGGGTTTATTTATAAAATGATTAATCTTTGACTATGAGGTTACTATAATGTTAGGAATGAAAAATCACCATCAAAGGGTATTTTCCTATTAAAAATTTTCCATAGTTTTGTCATCAAATAATCAAATCAATTAAAAATGAAAAAATTATTATTATCAGCTGCGGCTGTTATGGCTTTTGCCTTTACAAACGCTCAGGAAACTGCAACTACAACAGGTTTCTCTCAGGGAGATGTATTCATTACAGGTTCTGTAGGATTTGGAAGTGAAAAAACAGGCGATGCTAAAACTAACTCTTTCAACTTTTCTCCAAAAGCAGGTTACTTTGTAACTAGTAATATTGCTGTTGGTCTTCAGGTTGGTCTATCTAGCGAAACTGATAAAGTTGAAACTCCACTAGGAGATGTTGAAGATAAGCAAACTGCTCTTGAAATTGGTGCTTTTGGTAGATACTACTTCACTCCAACAAGAAACTTTTCTTTCTTCGGACAGCTTTCAGCAGGTTATGTGTCTAACAAAGTAGAAAACGATGGTGATCCTGAGTACAAAGAGAACGGTGTAAACATCGCTCTTGCTCCGGGTGTTAGCTACTTTGTTTCTGAGCACATCGCTTTTGAAGCTACTTTCGGTATTTTGGGTTACAGAACTCTAAAACCGGATGTTGATGGTGCTGAATCTACAAACACTTTCAACCTTGGCGCTAACTTTAGCGATATCAACTTTGGTATGGTTTACAAATTCTAATATTTGTTCTTAGTTATATTACAAAAGCCTCCGCTACGCGGAGGCTTTGTTGTTTTAAGCAAAATGGCACGCTTAAAATTTATATCCTACACCTATTTGAAAAACAGAGTTTTTAGCATCACTGTTTTCAAAAATATCGGTTAGCCCAAGATTATATCTTCCCGATGCGAATAGTCCCATTTGAGTTTGGAATGTAATACCAGCTGCCAGACCAAATTCAAAGTCTTTCGCTTCGTTTACATCAAAATCTCCAGAATCAGCATCTGCATCCGAATCAAACTCTTCGTTTACTTTAAAGCTGAATTGAGGACCGGCTTCAAGACTTAATCCTTGAAACACATATGCCTTTACCAATACAGGTACATTAATGTAGTCAAGCTGATATTCTACTTTTTCATCTCCTCCTAAAAGTCCACCCGGAATGTCTGTTTTAAATCCCTGCCCCGAGTACAGCGCTTCTCCCTGAATTGATATCATTTCGTTTAATGGAAGTTCTACCAGAGCACCTACGTGAAAGCTTGTTCTTGAATCAGGACTGTCAAAATCGTCTCCTGTTACTGTTGCAAAGTTTACACCACCTTTTACACCAAAGCTTGGTGTTGTCCCATTAGGGTTTTGTGCATGCGTTACTGCTCCCGCAAGTAATAGTGCACCTACTGATAACATTTTAAATAGTTTCATCACTTTATAAGTTTTAGTTTTGTATTTCAAAATTATCTCATTAAAATTGGCACTATTCTGAAAGGATTCTTAATTCACATAACTTTAACCGCGTATGAAAAGTTGGATTAAATTTATAAATGACTATAAATCGTACCTGAAAATTGAGCGTGGTTTGGCTGCAAATTCTGTTGAAAATTACGGTTTTGACGTGCAAAAGCTTGTAGATTACCTTATTGCTAACAATATGGATGTATCGCCAATTGCAGTTGATGAAGAAATTATTCAGCAGTTCATTTACCATATTGCAACCGAATTAAATCCTCGTTCTCGTGCAAGGATTATTTCCGGCCTTAAGAGTTTTTTTAACTTTTTGGTGTTTGAAAACTATCGAAAAGAGACTCCAATGGAGCTAATCGAGGTGCCAAAAATTGGCAGGAAACTTCCTGATACACTTTCTGTAGGAGAAATTGATGCTCTGATAGGAGCAATTGAGCTCAATAAAATTGACAGGGAAGGCAAATCACAGGGTGAACGTAACAGGGCTATGCTTGAAACGCTTTACAGTTGCGGATTGAGGGTGTCGGAATTGGTAGAGCTTAAGTTGTCCGACCTTTTTTTTGAGGAAGGATTCATCAAGGTAACCGGTAAAGGTAACAAGCAACGTTTTGTGCCTATTGGTAGTTCTACGCAAAAGTATATTACTATTTATATTGAAACCGACCGGAATAAACTTAATATCCAGAAAGGTTTTGAGGATACGCTTTTTTTAAACAGAAGGGGAAAAGCACTTACCCGTGCCATGGTTTTTACAATTATAAAAGATCTGGCTGTTAAGATAGGGTTACATAAAACAATAAGTCCTCATACTTTTCGTCATTCGTTTGCTACGCATTTGCTTGAAAACGGCGCCGATTTGCGCTCAATACAGTTAATGTTGGGGCATGAATCTATCACTACAACAGAGATTTACATGCATGTTGATAGAAAATTTCTTAATAATATTTTAAACACTTATCATCCGCGACGATAAATTAAAGCTGAAAACGCTTTATTAATTGATAAAAGTTATTAATTTTAACACGTAGGCTATAATTTTTAAAGTGGATGAAGATTTTTGATAATCCGGACTTGTATGATGGCGAAAGTCCGAATGTTTTTTATAAAAAACTGCTCGATCAGGTTCCGGATCTCATTTTCAAAATAAGATGGGATGTTGAAACCGAGAAGTTCTCCATAATTTTCCTGAGTGAGAGTATTAAAGATCTTTATGAAATTCCACAGGATGTATTCCTTACCGATCCTCATCATTTTTTTTATGACCGCATGTTTCCCGAAGATGCTGCTGATTTTATAGCAACTTTGCAGGAGTCAAGGGAAAAGCTTGCGAAATGGGATCATACCTACAGGTTACAGCTTCCTGAAAAAGGCTTGCGTTGGATGCGGGTAACCGCTAATCCTGAACTTACCGCCAATGGTTCCGTAGTTTTTTACGGCAGGGCTACCGATATTACCGAGCATAAAGAAAAAGAAGCAAGGTTGCACATATCTGAGGAACGCTTTAATTATGCCCTGAGAGCTGCTTCAGAAGGTATATGGGACTGGGATATGAAAACTAATGTTGTCTATTTTTCTGCCCAACTTATGAAAATACTTGGTAAGAAAGAAGTTGAGGCTTATTTTCCTAATACTTTTTGGCTGAGCCGCATACATCCCGATGATGCTTACACCTATGATAAAAGCAAAACCGATTATTTTAAAAAGAAAAATGCTTCTTATGAGAGTATTTACAGGATTCTTACGGATAATGGAAAATACCGATGGGTACTGAGCAGGGGTAGGGTTGTAAGTTATGATGAGCACGGTAATCCGGAGAGGTCTATAGGGACATTAAAGGATATTAACCAGCTTAAGGAAAAAGAAGTAGAGCTTGGTAATACTATTAATATTATAGTTAGCCAGAACAACCGGCTGAATAACTTTGCTCATATTGTATCGCATAACCTCCGATCACACGCAAGTAACCTAAAGATGTTGCTCGATCTTTTTAAAACCGCAGACGAAGCTGAAAGAGAAGAAATGCTACAGCATCTTGAAGCGATATCAGACGGACTTAGTATTACTATAAGCCATCTTAAAGAGTTGGTAGAAATACAAACTGAAATTAAAACTGTAAGAGAAAAGCTTAACTTAAGACACTATTTGAAGAACATTCTTAATATTTTACACAACGAAATAAAGAAGCATAATGTTGATATTGAGATAAATATACCTCTTGATGTTACTGTAGATTATAATCCTGCATATCTTGAGAGTATATTGCTTAATTTTACAACAAATGCAATTAAATACTCAAGCCCCGAGAGAAAGCCTATGCTTTCGTATGATTTTGAGATAGTTGAAGGGCAAAAGGTGCTTTCAATTTCGGATAACGGACTTGGAATTGACCTTAAAAAACATAAGAACTCCCTTTTTGGAATGTATAAAACGTTTCATAAAAACCAGAATGCAAGGGGTATTGGTCTTTTTATTACCAAGAACCAGGTAGAGGCGATGGGAGGAAAGATAGAAGTGAGCAGCGAACTAAATAAAGGAACTACATTTAAAGTGTATTTTGATGAAGAAAATTAGCAACCTTTATGTTATAGATGATGATAAGATTTATCATTTTCTTCTGAAAAATCTGTTCAAACAGAATGGGATTGACGTTGCCTCGACATTTTTTGTAAATGGTTCAGATGCGATAGATCATATTAAGAGCAATAATAATGAGGAAACGCTTCCTGATTTGATATTATTGGATGTAAATATGCCAATTATGAATGGATGGCAGTTTTTAGAAGAATTTGGTAAAATTTCGTCCGGGCTGATAAAAAAACCTACCATTTATATGATTAGTTCATCTAATAATGAAGTAGATATTAATAAATCTAAAGAGTTTGATGGGGCTGTAAAAGGATATTTTTTAAAGCCTATATGCAAGGAAGACCTTGATTTAATCTTTGTTTAGAAGCAGTATAAATTTTTATTATGGCTGCTATAAATAAAAATGATAAAGAAAAATTGTAATCGTAAACTATAACATATTACCTTTGCTTAACGCTGTTAAGTAATTTAAAAGCTATAAAATGGGAAGTAAAGAAAGAATATTAAGACAGAAAGAAGAAACCCGTTCAAATATACTTATAGCTGCGAGAGAGATTGTAAAGGAAGAGGGATGGCAAGGCCTTAGCATGCGAAAGATCGCTGATAAGATTGAATATACCGCTCCTATAATTTACGAATATTTTTCTAACAAAGAAGCCATTTTACAGGAGCTTACCTGTAAAGGGTTCGGGATTCTTACCAAAGACCTGGAAGCTGCAAAAGCAGAATCGGATGATCCTGCGGTTCAGTTAGAAGGGATGTGGCTGGCCTACTGGAACTTTGCCTTAAAGAACAAAGAAATGTACCAGCTTATGTATGGAGTGGAAATGACGTGTTGCGCACAGCGTAATACCGAGACTGATGCTCCCTACACTTTAATTGCAAATGTTATTGCAAAACTGATGGATCAGGAAAATCCGAAACCGGAAGTTATAAAGCAAAAATATTTTACGTTCTTTTCAGTAATCCATGGTCTTATCTCCATCAATATTGTTGGTAATGGGCTTTCTGATGAAATCAACAAGCAAATACTGAAAGACGCGATAAGCGGCATTGTCCGCTATATAAAAGAATAAAAAAATTTAGCATTTCACTTAACACCGTTAAATCATTTAATATCTATATATCATGAAAACTCTTTTCTAGCTCAATGGCTTTTTTTTGCGAAACTACTTAACGCTGTTAAATAGTTTAAAAGCATAAAGTCGTATCATCAATCATTATTTTAAATTTTTTTGGACTATCACTTAACATCATTAAATTATTTAACTCTATTATGAAACGTATAATAATAATTGTAGCTATAGTACTTGTTGCCGGTCTTGCCTTTTATGGATTTTCCGGTAGCGGAGAGGGGCAGGTTCCTGCACCTCAGGCTGTTTCGGTTCCGGTTCTTACAATCGGGCAGGGGCAGGCAGTTACCTATCAGGAGTACCCTGTTACTGTTGAAGGAAGGGTAAACGTAGAAATACGCCCTCAGGTTGACGGTTACCTTGATAAGGTATTTGTAGATGAAGGTGCTTTTGTAAAAGCAGGGCAACCTATCTTCAAAATCAACGAAAACCGATACAGAGAATTACTGAATAATGCTCAGGGTTCGCTAAATGCTGCTGAGGGTGCTCTTATGAACGCTAAACTTGAGGTGGAAAAAATGACGCCGCTTGTTGAAGGTAAAGTCGTATCGGAATACCAGCTAAAAAATGCAAAAGCATCAGTAAAAATAGCTGAGGCTAATAAAAGGCAAGCCGAAGCAGCTGTAGCATCCGCTAAGATAAACCTTGGTTACACGCTTATTACGGCTCCTGTAAACGGATATATTACAAGACTACCTAAAAAACAAGGTAACCTGGTATCGGCTGCAGACCCTACACCACTTACATTGCTTTCGGATATTGATGAGGTATATGCTTACTTCTCTATAGGAGAAGCTGATTTTATCGCATTCAAAGAAAAATACGAAGGCAACACCCTTAGCGATAAGCTTAAAAAACTACCTCCTGTTACTCTTGTAATGGCTGATAACAGCGAATATGAGCAAAAAGGTAAAATCGATATGGTAGACGGTCAGTTTGACAGGACCACAGGTGCGATTACCTTAAGAGCCAGTTTTCCTAATGCTAAAGGACTTTTACGTTCAGGAAATACAGGAAGGGTTAAGCTGGGTATCAGCCATGCTAATGCTATAGTAGTACCACAGGCAGCTACTGCCGAAATTCAGGATAAAGTATTTGTTTATATTGTTGATAAAGACAACAAAGTAACCAGAACTCCAATAACTATTTCAGGTAAAACAGGTACTGATTATCTTATAAAAGAAGGTCTGAAAGCAGGCGACAGAATTGTTTATAAAGGCTTTGAAACACTTGCCGATGGCACAGTAGTAGTTCCTGAGAAAGTACAGGAAGAAGTTGTCTCTAAATAATTACTATATAATCACTTAAGCAAAACGAAACATGTTAAAAAGATTTATAGACCGGCCGGTTTTGGCTACGGTCATATCCATCCTATTGGTAATTTTAGGGGTTCTCGGACTTACAAAATTACCCCTGCAGCAGTTCCCGGACATTGCTCCTCCGGCGGTGCAGGTAACAGCACTATATCCCGGAGCGAATGCTGAAACCGTATTGAGATCGGTAGCGCCATCACTTGAGGAATCTATAAACGGGGTAGAGAATATGAGTTATATGACTTCTACTGCCAGTAATGACGGTTCGCTTGTAATTACGGTTTACTTTAAGCTGGGAACCAATCCCGATCAGGCTGCGGTAAACGTTCAAAACAGGGTATCCCAGGCTACAAGCCAGCTTCCTGCCGAAGTTGTACAGGCCGGGGTAACCACAGCAAAACAGCAAAACAGCCTTATCATGGTGGTATCCATGTATTCGGATAATCCTGAATCATATGATCAGACCTTTTTGGCTAACTACTCACAGATTAATATTATTCCCGATATCAAAAGGATTCCGGGGGTAGGACAGGCGATGATCTTTGGAGGTAATAAGGATTATTCGATGAGGGTTTGGCTTAAGCCTGCCCAGATGAGCACCTACAACATTTCACCAAGAGAAGTTATGGCAGCTATTCAGGACAAAAACCTTGAAGCAGCTCCCGGTAAATTTGGTGAGAATAGTACCGAATCATTTGAATATGTAATTAAATATAAAGGTAAGCTTAATAAGCCTGCCGATTATGAAAACATCATAGTTCGCACGAATCCTGATGGTTCATTACTTCGCTTAAAAGATGTGGCTCGTATAGAGTTTGGTGCTTATACCTACGGTAACTTTACCAGGGTAAATGGTAAACCGGGGGTTAATATCGCGGTTATACAGCTTCCGGGCTCTAACGCTAATGATATACAGGTGGAGATAGCGAAGCTGATGGAAAAAGCTTCGAAAAACTTCCCTAAAGATGTAAAATACCTTATCCTTTATAATACGAAGAGAAACCTTGATGCGTCTATCGCACAGGTAGAGCATACGCTTTTAGAAGCGTTCATCCTGGTATTTATTGTGGTTTATCTCTTCCTTCAGGATTTCAGGTCAACGCTTATTCCAGCCATTGCGGTTCCGGTAGCTATATTGGGTACGTTCTTTTTCATGTCCCTGTTCGGTTTTTCCATCAACCTGCTAACCCTGTTCGCGTTAGTACTGGCTATCGGTATCGTGGTGGATGACGCCATCGTCGTCGTCGAGGCGGTACATGCCAAACTGGAGCGGGGCTATCAGCCTAAACAGGCTACAATTTCTGCAATGAGCGAAATTACCGGTGCAATTATTTCCATTACGCTTGTAATGTCGGCGGTATTCCTTCCGGTAGGTTTCATGGAAGGTTCAACAGGAGTATTCTACAGGCAGTTTGCATTAACACTGGCTATTGCAATTGTAATATCGGCTGTAAATGCCTTAACGTTGAGTCCTGCTTTGGCGGCTTTATTTCTTAAACCACATGATACACGTCACGATCACGGACATGACACTCATGCACTGGTTGAAAAATCTACATTTAAAACGAGATTCTTTAAAGCCTTTAATGTAGGTTTTGATAAGGTGACGAACCGTTATATAGGTAGTATCCGATTCCTTATAAAATACAGATGGTGGAGCATGGGAGGTCTGGCAGTTGTTGTACTTGCAACCGCGTGGATGGTAAAAACAACACCTTCAGGATTTATTCCTTCAGAAGACCAGGGCTTTATTGCCATATCGGCATCAATGCCTGCGGGTACATCCCTTGAGCGTACTACAGAAGCATTGGCTGAGGTGGAAAAAGTTCTTGGTGCTGCACCTTACCAACGTACTATAAACATACTTTCAGGTTTTAATATGCTTACACAATCGTCGAGTCCGTCGTTTGGTGTTGCCTTCATCCTGCTTAAAGAAAACAACGAGCGTGGTGATGTTAAGAACATCGACGAGATTATGAACGATGTGAGAGGTAGATTGTCTGCCATCAAAGGAGCTAACTTCTTTGTGTTTACCTTCCCAACCGTTCCCGGTTTCAGTAATATCGACGGACTTGACTTTGTACTTCAGGATCGTACAGGCGGAAGACTGGATAAATTCAGCGGGATTGGTAACAACTTTATAATGGAACTGATGAAACGCCCTGAAATTGCAGTAGCGTTTACTCCGTTTAGAGCCGATTATCCGCAATATGAAATGGTTGTTGACGATGTTAAGGCCGAACAGCTTGGTGTTAGCGTAAAAGAGTTATTACAAACCATACAGGCTTATTATGGTAGTGCCCAGGTGTCTGACTTTAACCGATTCGGTAAATATTACCGTGTAATGGTTCAGGCTGATAAAGATACAAGGGCTAACCCGGAATCGCTTGGAGGCGTATTTGTAAAAAACAAAACCGGCGAAATGGTTCCTGTAAATACACTTGTAAAACTGGAAAGAGTTTACGGTCCTGAAAATGCGTCACGTTATAACCTGTTCAACTCGATGACGGTGAATGCAATCCCTAAACCGGGTTACAGCTCAGGTGCTGCGATTAAAGCAGTAGAAGAAGTTGCTGCCAAACACCTTCCGCCTGGATATTCTTATGAATTCTCAGGTATGACAAGAGAAGAAATTATTTCAGGAGGCCAGTCGGCAGTTGTATTTGTACTGAGCTTATTGTTCGTGTACTTCCTGCTTGCGGCACAGTATGAAAGTTATATCCTTCCTATGGCTGTAATCCTTTCAATCCCAACAGGAGTATTTGGAGTATTCGCGGCTATTGGCATGACCAATATATCTAACAATATTTATGTGCAGGTAGCACTTGTAATGCTTATCGGACTTCTTGCCAAGAATGCCATCCTTATCGTTGAGTTTGCCGTACAGCGCAGAAGGGCAGGTAAGTCATTGCTGTCGGCATCGCTCGAGGCTGCCAAGCTAAGGTTAAGACCAATTATAATGACCTCATTGGCATTCATCGTTGGATTGATTCCAATGATGGGAGCTATAGGACCATCAGCACAAGGTAACCACTCCATCAGTATTGGTGCTGCGGGTGGTATGGTTACCGGTGTTGTACTGGGGTTATTCATTATTCCGGTATTGTTCATACTGTTCCAGTACCTTCATGAAAAAATTAGCGGTGTTCCTGCTAAAGCTCATGGAGCTGAAGCTGTAGAACACCTTAAAGAAGAGTTAGAATTAGCCAAATAAAAAATCAAAAATCCTTTATTGTTTGTTTTATAAAGCTGCCCGCTCCCTCTCACCACTAATGGGAGGGAGTCTGTAGGCAGTGCCAATGAGGATAACTTAAAATATACCACCATTTAAAAATGAGAACGTATAATATTTATCTGCTCTTTACAGCATTACTGATACTTACAGGCTGTAAAGTGTCTAAAGATATTGAAACACCGCAGCCTGAGCTTCCGCAGCAATACAGGAATGCGGCGGCAAGTACTGATACTACCAGTATCGCCACGATTGAGTGGAAACAATTCTTTCCTGATATAACACTTCAGGGGCTTATTGACAAAGCCATTAAGAACAATTATGATATGCAGACGGCCCTTAAGAATATTGAGGCAGCCCAATTGCAGTTCAGGCAGACAAAATGGAATAATGTACCACAGCTTAGCCTTGGCGTGACTGCTAATACATCTATTCCGTCACAAAACAGCCTTAACGGTATCAGCCTTAACAACTTTTTGAACACAAGCCATATTGAAGATTATAACGCCGGAGGTAACCTTTCATGGGAAGCTGACATCTGGGGTAAACTAAAAGGCCGTAAAAAAGAAGCGTTGAACCAGTACCTTAAATCGGAAGAGGCTAAAAAACTGCTACAGACTAATCTTGTTGCCGGAGTGGCGCAGGGGTATTATAACCTGCTGATGCTGGATCAGCAACTGGCTGTTGCCAAAAAGAACCTTGAACTGAATGAACATACGCTACGCATCGTAAAAATGCAGTTCGAATCAGGTCAGGTTACATCGCTGGCAGTGCAGCAGACAGAAACACAACGCCTGAAAGCAGCACAGATAGTGCCAATGCTTGAAAAAGAGATCATTATTCAGGAAAACGGTTTAAGCATACTGACCGGTGCGCTTCCGGCTGAGATTTCGCGAAGCAGTACGCTTGACCTGACGCCATTACTTACTGAATTATCTTCGGGAGTTCCATCATCAATCATCAGTCACAGGCCTGATATAAAGGCATCAGAATATGAACTTGCATCTGCCAATGCAAGAGTAGGTATAACTAAAGCATCAATGTACCCGGCATTGAATATTACAGCTGCGGGTGGGGTAAATTCATTTAAATCAAATAACTGGTTTAATATGCCTGCCTCTTTATTTGGTATGGTGGCCGGTAGCGTTACGCAGCCACTGTTGCAAAGAAAGCAGCTTCGCACACAGTACGAGATAGCCAAAGTAGAGCGTGAAAAAGCGGTGATTGCCTTCAGGCAGTCGGTGCTGAATGCTGTAGGAGAGGTATCTGATGCTTTAGTAAAAGTAGAGAAGTTTAAACAGGAGCAGGAGTTTGCGGCGGATAGAGTGGCCAACCTGCAAAAAGCGACAACAAATGCCGATATGCTGTTTAAAAGCGGCATGGCCAATTATCTGGAAGTGATTACAGCACAGGGAAATGTGCTGCAAAGCGAACTGGATCTGGCAGTATTAAAAAGAGACCAGCTTAACGCTGTGGCCCAGTTATACAGGTCACTTGGCGGGGGCTGGAGATAATGGTGTTATTGTTTTAAGTGGAAGAAACCCTTCTCTGCATTGCAGGGGGGGGTTTGTGGTTTATTTGAACTACGATAAATCCAAAGAACCTGTTTGTATACCGAGAGTTAAATCAACTATTTTTAATTCTTTATATTTCTTAGTTGGCTTTAAAGATAAAATTCTGATAATAGTAGAAGTTATTATGTCTCCTTCTTCAGGAAAATAATCTGTGAATTTGAAAGAGCTGATTCTAACATTAAATAATTTCGAATATTCTTCTAACAGTTCATCTGCATCATCCCCGTATATGTTTAAATCATGGTAAATTCGGGTGTCTTGATTTAAAATGTCTTTGGGAGAACAATATTTAGCGATTAATTTGATTATACTCTTTGTGTTAGTATCCTGCATTTCTATTATAGATTGTTATATCAAATTTATGATAATTTATTTTTATAGCTACGCGACAACCAGCAGGAGTGATTTCCCGTTAGGGAAATAATATTGGTAGAAAAGAGAAGATTTAATGATGAGAATTTCCCGTAGGGAATACATTATATGGCGCTCCTCAGGAGCTCATGCGGTATCGTTATGCCTAATACTACAAATATGCCGTCCCTCCGGGACTTGTTGAATGTTAGCTCCGGAGGTGCGATATATTTATAGAAAATATTATGGATGATCAAAATGAGCTCCGGAGGAGCGGCATAAATACCCACAAAAAAACTCCGAAGTTTCCTCCGGAGTTTTATATTTCTAAAGCATTAGCTTCTTACTTCGCAATATTAACTGCTCTCGTTTCCCTGATAACGGTAATTTTTACCTGACCAGGATACGTCATTTCGGTTTGGATCTTGTGAGATATCTCGAAAGAAAGATTAGCCGCCATATCGTCGGTTACTTTTTCGCTTTCTACGATAACACGAAGCTCACGTCCTGCCTGGATAGCATAAGCACTCTTAACGCCCTGGAATCCGTAAGCGATATCTTCAAGGTCTTTAAGACGCTGTATGTATGAGTCAAGAACCTGTCTCCTTGCACCCGGTCTGGCACCTGAGATAGCATCACACACCTGAACGATAGGTGATAATAATGATTTCATTTCTATTTCGTCGTGGTGAGCACCAATCGCGTTGCAAACCTCTTCTTTCTCACCATATTTCTCAGCCCACTGCATACCAAGTAGTGCGTGTGGAAGGTCGCTTTCAGCATCCGGCACTTTACCGATATCGTGTAGCAGACCTGCTCTTTTAGCAAGCTTAACGTTAAGTCCAAGTTCAGCAGCCATGATACCACAAAGCTTAGCAACCTCTCTTGAGTGTTGTAGTAAGTTCTGTCCGTAAGACGAACGGTATTTCATACGTCCAACGATTTTGATAAGCTCAGGATGTAGCCCGTGGATACCAAGATCGATAACGGCACGTTTACCAACTTCGATGATCTCGTCTTCGATTTGTTTAGTAGTTTTAGCAACTACCTCTTCGATACGTGCAGGGTGAATCCTGCCATCGGTTACAAGTTTGTGAAGCGAAAGGCGTGCAATTTCCCTTCTTACAGGGTCAAAGCATGAAAGGATAATTGCCTCCGGCGTATCGTCAACGATGATCTCTACACCTGTAGCAGCTTCAAGCGCACGGATGTTACGTCCTTCACGGCCAATAATACGTCCTTTTACATCATCCGATTCGATGTTGAACACCGATACACAGTTTTCTACTGCTTCTTCAGTACCTACACGCTGAATAGTGCTGATGATGATTTTTTTGGCTTCCTGCTGTGCAGTAAGTTTAGCCTCTTCGATAGTCTCCTGAATGTGAGACATAGCAGCCGTTTTTGCTTCAGCTCTTAGGCTTTCCACAAGTTGGTTTTTAGCTTCGTCAGCAGAAAGGCCTGAGATTACCTCAAGTTGCTCTACCTGGCTTTTGTGAAGCTTGTCTATTTCGTGTTGCTTTTTGTCAAGATATTCGATACGTGAGTTGTAGTCAGCTATTTTAGCTTCAGCCTCATCGTTTACTTTTTTAGTCTTGGCAAGTTCGTTAGATACCTGCGATTCTTTATCTCTTGTTCTTTTCTCAGCTTCAGCGATTTTTCTGTCTTTGGCCAAGATAACCTGCTCGTGCTCGGCTTTTAGCTCAAGGAATTTTTCCTTAGCCCTAAGCTCTTTGTCTTTTTTTATGTTGTCACCCTCTTTGGTAGCATCTTTTATGATGTTTGAGGCCTCTTTTTTCGCATTTTTTATCAGGGTTGACACATTTTTCTTCTCCAGGAACTTCGCGACCCCAAATCCTGCCGCTACTCCTACAATCCCGATAATTATTATTAAAGCTATATCCATTTAGATTTTGTTTGGTTGTTTTTAAATATAAAAAAAGCCCACATCAGAAGAATTGTATAAACTCGTATTGACAAGTTTTGGGCTAACAAGCTGTTCTAGGATCTGCTCAAGGCAGCATGCTATAGTAGCGACGATTCACCCATTTTAAAGAATTGGCGTTGAGTTTATCAAATTTGTACTAATGTAGGCAGTATTTTTGACGTATGTAAAGAACGTATTTTATTATTTAGAGAGAAGCTCATCAGCTCTTTCATTCATTTTTTTTAGCCTTTCAAAGGCTTCTTCCAGGTCGGCAGATTTATCGATCTGCTTTTGTTCTGCCTGAGATGCAAATTGTAATGCACACATGGCTAAAACGTCCTGTTTATCGCGAACTGCATAGTTTTCTTCAAACTGCCTGATCATGGCATCAATCTTCTTAGAAGCGCTTCGTAAGCCTTCTTCCTGCGCCGGATCTACATTTAAAGGGTAAACCCTGTCGGCAATTGATATTTTGATCTTCAGCTTATCGTCCATCTTCTGTCTTAATCAGAGAGCTGCGCTATGCAATAATCAATTTCGCGGATCAATGAATTTATTTTGAGTTTTGTTTCTCTTTTATTGTCGTCACTGCCCAGTAATGAGTTGGCCATCCTAAGAGATTCATTTTGCTGTTTAAGCAATGCAATCTCCTCACTTTGCCTGCTTAAGGCCAAAGCTGACCGGGAAACCTCGTTTTCCAACCCCTGATTTTCTGCCTGAAGCTGCTCCAGTTTTTGGGCAAGCTTTTCGAGTTTAACCTCAAGAGCATCAACTATTTCGGATAATCCGTTCATAACAGTCAACTTTCATTACATGATTTTACAAAGTTAATATTACTTTAATTAGAAACAATAGTTTAGGAAAAAATTATGCGAAAAATTTCGTAAACGTGTAATAAATTGGAGGGTAAAGAGTTATAAGATTATCCCAAAGCCCGAGGTTTTTTTTGTGCTTTTTTATATTTTAGCCCTATGAGATTACTTCTTTTATCCTTACTGTTTACCGTTACTCTTTGGGCACAAAACCCTTATCCGCAAGACTATTTCCGTTCGCCAATGGATATACCTATCCATCCGTCGGGTACTTTTGGGGAATTGCGTACTAATCACTTTCATGCAGGACTTGACTTTCGTACTGAACAGCGCGAAGGGCTCTCGGTTTTTGCTGCTGCGGATGGTTATGTGTCGCGTATAAAAGTATCGTCATACGGTTATGGAACGGTATTGTATATCGATCACCCTAATGGATATACCACTGTATATGGGCATCTTAGTGCTTATGCAGATAAGATTGAATCTTACGTAAGGGCTAAACAATATGAAAAGAAATCCTTTGAAATAGAGTTATTTCCAAAAAGGGACGAGATTAAGGTGACTAAAGGTGAACTTGTTGGACTTTCCGGAAATACAGGAGGCTCAGGAGGGCCACACCTACATTTTGAAGTTCGTGATACCAAAACGGAATGGGTTATCAATCCGTTGCTTTTTGGCCTGGATAAAAAAATGGAAGATAAAAAAGCGCCATCTTTTCACGGATTGCTGGCTTATCCTTTGAGCAGCGATGCTGTTGTGGATGAGTCGGCTAAGCCGGTAACTGTGAATGTAAAGATGCAGGCCGACGGGACTTATCTTGCCGATAAGATTCTTGCAAAAGGAAAAGTCGGCATTGAGATCAGTGCCACCGATAAATCTACTGGTAGTGTAGGCAACAATGGTATTTACAAGATGGAGACGTTTTATAACGGCACTCCGGGATTTGGTTATACTTTCAATACATTTGCCTTCAACGAAGGGCGTTATATTAATAATTTTATCGACTATCCTAAGTATTATTATACGGGTCAGCGTTTTCAAAAATTGTTTTACCGAACGCCTTATCCTTTTTCAATGATAAAAGGTAATACTACCAATGGACAGATTGAAGTTAAACCCGGAGAAACTCAAAATTACAGGATAGTAGTGAGTGATTATCATGGTAATAAGACAACAATAAACGGGAGTATAGAATATTCCGATAAACCTGCAGAGGTAACGGAGGTAAAAAATATTACACCTTATCTGGTAAAAGCTGCCAACGATAATAATTATTCGAAGAACAATATATCGGTATTTGTTCCGGCGAATTCTTTTTATGAGGATTTTTACATGGATCTTGATGCAAAAGATTCTATACTATACATTAACAACGAGTCGGTTCCGGTACATACCCCAATCACGGTTTCGTTTGATGTTAAAGGAATGTCGAAAGAAGTACTCCAAAAAACATTCATTGCCACATTTAACGAAAAGAAGCTCTCGTATAATGCAAGTGTGGTTGAAGATGGCAGGATGTCGGCAAAAGTAAAAACATTAGGTAATTATAAACTGGCGCAGGATTATAATCCTCCAAAAATATACAGTCCGAGTTTTACGCCGGGCAAGTGGCTTACTAAAAATAAGCAGTTTAATTTGAAGGTTAGCGACGACCGTTCAGGCATTGCAACAATAGATGCCTGGCTGAATGGTAAATGGATACTTATGCATTATGATTATAAGACCAGGGTTATCTTCCATAATTTCAGTGATGGTGTAGTTAGTGAGGGGCGAAATGATTTAAAGGTCACGGTTACTGATAATGTGGGAAATTCTGCTACCTTTGAGACGCATTTTTTCAGAACACAAAACCCAACCTCTGTTGAAAACAATAAATAAACTTTTTGCGCTGTTGTTCTTAGTATGCAGTGCCAATGCTTTTGCCCAGAATAAAGCTCTTATATATGGTGTGCTTTTAGATGAAAGCCGTCAGCCTGTGGAAGGTGTTAGTATTTCCTTTGATGATAATGGCGAGAAAGGCCATGCGGTATCGGATAAGACAGGAGCTTATAAGCTTGAGATACCGGCAGGGAGAGAAATCATTATTTCCTATAATCACGTAAGTTTTATACCGGCTTCGGTGCCAATTACATTACCTCCGGGGAAAAAAGGTGAGATTAACGCGATTCTTGAGTCTTCAAGTAAACAACTCCAGGGAGTTACAATTACAGGAGAAACAAGCCGCCAGAGGATTATTGGGCTTACAAGAATATCTCCTGAAGTAATCAGGAATATTCCGGGGGCTAATGCGGGAGTTGAGAATATAGTAAAGTTATTGGGAGGTAACTCAAATAATGAAATGAGTACCCAATATGCCGTTCGTGGGGGTAGTTATGATGAAAATCTAGTATATGTTGAAGATATTGAAATATACCGTCCGTTCCTGATCCGTTCAGGGCAGCAGGAAGGGCTTAGCTTTACCAATACATCAATGGTTGAGAATGTAGAGTTTTCAGCAGGAGGTTTTCAGGCGAAGTATGGCGATAAAATGTCATCGGTATTGGATATTAGCTACAGAAGACCAACAAGATTTGGTGTTCAGGCAGAGGCAAGCTTTCTTGGAGGTAGTGTAACAGCTGATGCCATCTCTAAAAACCAAAAATGGAGTGGTATTGTTGGTGCCCGTTATCGCGATAACAGTCTGCTGGTTAATAGCCAACAGACAGAATCAAACTACAAGCCTACGTTTACCGATGTGCAGGCTATGGTTAATTTTACACCTTCGTCAAAATGGGAACTTAACTTTTTAGGGAATATCTCCCAAAACAAATACAACTATGAGCCCCTTTATCGCCAAACCAATTTTGGTACTGTAGATGAACCTGTGGCATTGGTTATCTATTATGACGGTAAGGAAAAAGACCAGTATACAACTTACTTTGGAGCATTAAAATCGACATATACTGTTTCTGAAAATTTCCAGTTCAAGGTTATTGGATCCATTTATCATACGATGGAGCAGGAGTATTTCGACATCCTTGCACAGTATAATTTAGGTGAGGTTGATACCAATATTGGTTCAGATACTTTTGGACAAGTAAAAAATGCACGTGGTGTTGGCTCTCAGTTAAACCATGCTCGTAACAATCTTGATGCACTTATAGCTAATGCAGAGATTAAAGGATACCATGTTATTAATAATAACCGATTGGAGTGGGGTGTAAAATACACTCATGAAGATATCCGTGACAGATTGTTGGAGTGGGAGGTTATCGATTCTGCCGGTTTCTCTATAAGGCCTCCTGTTGCTGATATTAAAAATGATCAGCCTTATGAACCATTCACAGGACCGCTTGTACCTTATCAGGACGTAAGGGCCACTAATTTTACGCAAATAAACCGTTTTTCAGGATTTGCACAATGGAGTCACAGAACGAAAGTAGGTCAGGCCGATCTGTTTATCAATGCTGGAGCAAGAGCACAATACTGGAAAGTTGGCGGAAATGTAGAAGGTAAAGGCCAGACTACCATCAGTCCAAGAGCACAGCTAACCTTAAAGCCGGCCTGGGATATGGATATGCTTTTCCGTCTTTCGGGAGGTTTTTACAATCAGCCGCCATTCTATCGCGAATTGCGTGATTCACTGGGTCAGGTAAGGCCGGATGTAAAAGCACAGAAATCTATACATATAGTTGCAGGTAATGATTACAGCTTCAGGCTTTGGGAAAGACCATTCAAACTTGTTTCTGAGCTTTGGTATAAAAAAATGGATGATGTAAATACCTATACGCTTGAAAATGTGCGTATGCGTTACCGCGCCAACAATGATGCTGTTGCCTATGCTTACGGACTAGATATGCGGATGAATGGCGAATTCGTTCCCGGCACGGAGTCATGGGTTAGTGTAGGATACATGAAAACGGAAGAAAATCTGAATGACAGGGGGTATATCGCGCGTCCAACGGATCAAAGGCTTAAGTTTGCCATCCTTTTCCAGGATTATGTGCCCAACATACCAAGCCTTAAGGTGTATCTTAATATGGTTTACAATACAGGTCTTCCGGGAGGTTCGCCTTCTTATGCCGATCCTTATCTGTATCAGTCACGCCTTAACGATTACCGTAGGGTAGATGCCGGTTTTGCCTATGTTTTTGTTGATTCTAAATCAGATTATCCTAAAGGTCACTGGCTTTCTGTTTTCAGGGATTTGTCACTGGGATTAGAGATATTTAACCTGTTCAACAATCAGAATGCTATTACAAATACATGGGTGCGTGATGTGTATACCAAGAATCAGTATGGAGTGCCTAACTATCTTACGAGTCGTGTATTTAGCCTTAAGCTGAATGTAAGCATTTAATTTATTGAAACATTTTGCTTATTTTTGATATATATCCTTTTAAAATGAGAAAAGTCCTTATAGCAATCATCACCTTATCATCAATGTTTTTTGTTGCCTGTAAAGAGGAACAGCAAAAGCCTAAAGTAATTTATGATGAAGCCGGAGCTAAAGGCCAGGTAAAGAAAATTGACTCAACAGAGATTAAGGTTGCCGATCTTCCGGTACAAATGGAAGGAACCAAATATCTTATTCATCCGATAGGAGATATAAGGGTGTATGATGACAGTAACAGGAGTTATGGCTCTAGCCGAACTAATGGTGTTAGTTATGCGATCTCTAATTACAATCGTTTTGAGATAACCGGTTACTTTGAAAATCTTAAATTTCAGCACGTCGATTCAACGGCTTTAAGACCGCTCACCGATAAAAAAATTCAAATTCAGACAGCCACATACCTTAACACGCTAGCTGCACGATATAAGAAGAATGTATTGCTGTACACGCTTGTGGATGCCGATACCAATCAGGATGGGAAGGTAGATGTGAATGATATTAAATCGCTTTATATTAGCGATGCTTCAGGGAGAGAATTCAAAAAATTATCTCAGGACTCTCAGGAACTGATCGACTGGAATCTGATCGAAGCGCAGGGAAGGATTTATTTCCGAACTATTGAGGATATCAATAAAAATGGTGCTTTCGATAAAAATGATAAGGTACACTATCATTATGTAGATCTTCTTCAGGATACCTGGGAGCCGGTGACTTATGAGCCTGTAAATTAGTTTACTTTTTAGAGGCTTTTGCAATGGGATTGAAATCAAGGCATAACTGTAACCAGTACGCAAGGTCTCTTGCAGTAGTGAATCCTCCTTCGTATACATATATATAGCCAATCATAGGTTTGCCAGTAAATTCCATGGGTACTACATAATCTTTTTCAAGAGCCGTTTCATGAGCATCCGGGCCGATTCTGCACATAAGCATGTCTTCGCCTGTTTTTTTATTGATATGTGTTCCGCAGCACATTTTATCATTTACCATAAAACATACGCCGCTAAACATTTTCTTTTCATAGAAATTGGCTCCTTTATCAAGAAAAAATTCCCTTATCCGCAATACGGTTTCATCATTAAATGGCATGGTGTTTTGTTTATGTTTAAAGAAAAATATCGCTTTCCAGATCTGATTTTTCGATAGTGAAATCAAATCCAAGTTGTTGCATTAGCTGAATTACAAGGTTTTTATACCAGTTCTCAGATTTAGGGTGAATGTAAATCTTATCAATAAGCTTATTGATGTCTACATTAGCCTTTATACCCTCGTTTATGTAAATGTTTTGATCCGAAAGATCTGATATTATCCTTACTTCCCCCTCATACTGAAAGCTCTTTCTTTTAAAAAGGTAAGGGAAAAAGCTGTTGTCTAGCGGAACATACTCCCTTTTATAGTCGATGTATTTTACAGCACCTATATGTTGCTCATAACGCAATTCGGGAGCCAGTGCTTCCTGCATTCGTCCAATAGTCGATTGTATGGCAAGTCCTTCGTTGTTTTTGGTAAATATCTGCCACATGGCAAATGATTCGTATTCGTTGATGTGCCAGCTACTGATCACTACATTCTTACGATGGCTCTTGTGATAAAGCAGGAATCCGGGATTGTTTTCAGATACCTTTTTCAGTTCTTCGTAAGTCGGTTCGCTAAACGTACCCTCGTATTGATCCTCAAATTTATCTGAACGGGCCATAAAAAGTTGGCGGCAAAGCAACAGGTCGAGAAATTTAGACAGATCGAGATATTTCCAGACAATAGTGTCAGGTGATGGAATTTTTATGTCTTCGTTGGGTACGTACATGGGTTGGGATTTTCATCGAATGTAACTTAAAGTTACGGGTAATCATCGGGATTTAATTTATGTTTTTGTTATAAATTGTTTTTTAACGTAACAATTTCAGCAAGCTCAGCGAAGTGCTTTATTTTATAATCGGCCTCTTTGGCTTCAAATGCATCTGTTTTGTCATATAATACTGTTGGGATACCTAAAGCTTTGGCGGCAGCAATTTCGCTTTCAGGATCGTCGCCAATAACAAGAACCTCCTGGGGACTATAATCAAAACGCTTTAATATATCTGCGAAAACCTCTTTTTTAGAAGTTACAACAGGATTTACAACATGAATTTCTTTAAAGTCTTCCGTAATTCCCAGTTGTCTTATTTTGCTTAACTGCATCGTTCTGAAACCCGTAGTTACGAGAAAACGCTCTGAGTTTATGTTTCTTATTTCGGGATAATCTTCGAAAGGGATTATTTCACCCTGATAATCGATGGTGTCCTGAATATCGATGCCTTTTTGGGTAAGTTCATCACTAAAGCCATTGCGTTGGGCAACGATCCTGAAAGGCGTGCGCATTATAGCTTTTTTGATGTTTTCAAGATTATCATTGTGCTGACCGCTTTCGGCAATGAGGTCGAATACAGGTTTGAATAGTTTGTCGCCAATAGAACTTACGGGAAAAATAGTATTGTCCAGGTCGTAGATAATTGCTTTTACAGGCATATAAGAGTTTTTTGGAAGTCTAAAGTTACGGCATAAAAAAATAGCTGCAAAACTGCAGCTATTAATACTATGTTGTTTAATGATGTCTAACAATAGAATAATCTATTCAAACGACTGCATCATTACTAATTTTTTGTAGGTGCCGTCAAGAGTGATAAGCTCATCATGTGTTCCCTGTTCAACGATACGTCCTTTTTTCATTACCACGATCTTATCGGCTTTCTGGATGGTAGACAGTCTATGGGCAATAACTACCGATGTCCTGTTCTGCATCATGTTCTCTAAGGCTTCCTGTACCAGTCTTTCGCTTTCTGTGTCAAGTGCAGAAGTGGCCTCATCAAGAATCATGATAGGAGGGTTTTTAAGCACTGCACGGGCAATGCTAAGGCGTTGTTTTTGACCGCCTGAAAGCTTGTTTCCGCTATCACCAATGTTGGTGTCAAGACCATCAGGGAGCCCGATTACAAACTCATAGGCATTGGCAACTTTTAGCGCTTCAATAATCTCATCATCAGAAGCTTCCGGTTTACCCAGAGATACGTTATTTCTTACAGTGTCATTAAACAGAATACTGTCCTGAGTTACAAGTCCCATAAGTCCGCGTAACGATTCCAGTTTCAGGTCGCGAACATCGTTGCCGTCAATTTTAATAGCACCTTCCTGTACATCATAAAAACGTGTAAGCAGGTTAGCTATGGTACTCTTGCCGCTTCCGGATTGTCCTACAAGGGCAACGGTTTGTCCTTTTGGAACAACTAAAGAGAAATCTTTAAGTACGTTTTCTTTTTCGTAACTAAAGTTAATGTTCTCTATTGATATGTTGCTGTCAAATGTTGTTTTTTCAATAGCATCAGTCTTACTTGTAATAGGGTTTTCCTGTTCCAATACTTCCATAAGTCTGTCTGCGGCTGCATTACCTTTTTTAATGTCATACGATGCTTTAGATATTGCTTTTGCCGGAGTAAGGATTTGATATGCTAATCCCATGTATCCAATAAAAGAGGCACCTTTTAAAGTATGCTCAACCAAAACCATGTGCCCGCCATACCATAATAAGATAGCGATAACAGTAATTCCCATGAATTCACTTAAAGGGGAAGCAAGGTTTTGTCGGTTAAGGATTTTATTTGATAAATTGTAGTGCCTGTTAGTTGAGTCGTAGAATTTTTTTGAAAAAAAACCTTCTGCGGTAAAGCTTTTAATAACTTTTAATCCTCCCAGTGTTTCCTCAATAATAGAAAGGAACATACCTTGCTCTGTCTGTGCTCTGCCGGATTTTTTCTTTAATGATTTACCTATTTTAGAAATGATGAATCCTGATACGGGAATAAAGATAAAAACAAACAAAGTCAGTTTCAGACTTATCATTGCCATAACAACGATGGCAAAAATAATACTGAGCGGTTCTTTTACGATCAATTCAAGGATTGACAGATAAGATTGTTGTACTTCATTTACATCCGAAGACATACGCGCTATTACATCTCCTTTGCGCTTTTCGGAATAAAAAGATAAAGGCAACTCGATAACCTTTTTATACATGGCATTACGCAAATCTCTTAATACACCGTTTCGAAGGTAGGTTGCAAAGAACAAAGCCAGATAATTAAAAAGGTTCTTTAAAAGGAATATACTTATTATTATTGCAACCATAGTGGCCAATGTAAACTCAACACCTTTGGTTTCATTGGTAATAGTTACATAATAGTTAAGATAATTGCCTAAGTAGTCTTTTAAATCTCCTATTCCGGTATAAACCGGTTTTGTGTATACTTTTTTCGTGTCGTCAAATATTACCGAAATCATCGGTATCAATGCCATAAAAGAAAGTGTACTAAAAACGGCATATAAAACATTAAAAAGAATGTTTAGGTAAGCGTATTTTTTATACGGTAAGGCAAAACGAAAAATTTTCTTGAAATTACTCATTAAATAAGGTTCATCTCCTCGATGATGTTTTTAATCTTGGCATCTAATGATGCTTCAACTTCTTTAAAGTTATTAATGCTATCCAGCGGTTCGTTTACGCTGAAGTAAAATTTGATTTTTGGTTCTGTACCACTAGGGCGGGCACATATTTTAGTTCCGTCAGCAAGGTAGTAGATAAGTACATCCGATTTAGGTAATGTAAGTTCTTCAACCTCGTTGGTAAACATGTTCAACGCAGTAGAGGCTTTGTAGTCCTCAACCATAACAACGCTTTCACCGTTTATTTCTTTAAGCGGATTGTTACGCAGGTCAAGCATCATCTGCTGGATCTCGGCAGCACCATCAATGCCTTTTTTGGTTAATGAGATAAGGTATTCTTTGTAGAAACCATATTGCTCATACAGCTTAAGCATTTCCTGGTATAGTGAACTGCCTTTAGATTTTGCCTGTGCTGCCATTTCGCAAAGCAGCAGGGTAGAGGTAACGGCGTCTTTATCGCGTACTTCGTCGCCTACCATGTAACCAAAGCTTTCTTCGCCACCTCCAATGAATTTCTCGTTAGGGAAGTCCTTGATCATTTTTGCAATCCATTTAAAGCCGGTAAGTCCTACTTTAAAACCTACATTATAAGCCGATGCCAGCTCCATGATCATAGGGGTAGAAACAATTGTTGAGGCAATAAATTCATTCCCTTTAAACAATCCTTTCTGTTTCCATTGCTCTAAAAGGAAATGCGTCATAAGTACCATGGTCTGGTTTCCGTTCAGCAGTGTCATTATGCCGTTTCCGTTGCGAACTGCTACACCAAGGCGGTCACTGTCAGGGTCAGTACCCACAACGATATCAGCGCCAATCTCATCGGCAAGTGCAATAGCCATGGATAAGGCTTCAGGTTCTTCCGGGTTTGGTGATTTGACCGTAGGGAAGTTACCGTCAGGTTTCGCCTGATCGGAGACAATATGTATATTACTATATCCTGCATCTTCAAGAAGATCGGGGATAAGTGTAACAGATGTTCCGTGAAGTGGTGTGAATACTACTTTCAGCTCATCTTTGGCTTCCTGCGCTGTGTTAAACGTGGCAGCCTGTAGTGATGAACGTATAAAGGCTGTGTCAATATCGTTACTAATGTATTCGATCAGATTTTCATTCGGCTGGAAATTGATCTGATTGTAATCAATGGCTTCAATT
The DNA here is from genome assembly GCF_042684765.1 of Flavobacterium suzhouense. NCBI lineage: Bacteria > Pseudomonadati > Bacteroidota > Flavobacteriia > Flavobacteriales > Flavobacteriaceae > Flavobacterium > Flavobacterium suzhouense. Next base: position 234,724 of record NZ_JBHUMD010000027.1, read on the forward strand.
ACATCAATAAGCTCTTTGTCCTGAGGGGGTACAAGTTGTCCGCCATCCTGCCAGTACACTTTATATCCGTTATATTCCGGTGGATTGTGTGATGCAGTAAGTACAATACCAGCATGGCAATTCAGATGCCTTACGGCAAATGATAATTCCGGGGTAGGGCGAAGCTCTGAGAAAAGATATACTTTAATGCCATTAGCCGAAAATACGTCGGCAACTACTTTTGCCAGCGTGTCGCTATTATGACGGCAGTCATAAGCAATAGCAACTTTAAGCTCTTCACCCGGGAATGATGTTTTCAGGTAATCTGAAAGTCCCTGAGTTGCTTTTCCCAGGGTATATTTATTAATTCGGTTAGTGCCGGGTCCCATTATACCACGCATACCACCTGTTCCGAATTCCAGATTTTTGTAAAAACACTCTTCAAGTTCTTTTGGAGAAGAGGTCATTATTTCTTTTACTGCATCTTGCGTTGCGGTGTCAAATGCAGGGGTTAACCAGATATTTACTTTATCGAGAATGTCTTGTTTGATATCCATTTTATATTAAAAATTAGTTGGTCTAAAGGATTTCAAGTTACAAAATAGAAATTATAAGGTTTTGCTAATTTTATAACGCTCCTCGTTATTTTTTGTGCGAAGGATTATTTCGCCCAAAAATCCGGCTAAAAACAATTGTGTTCCTATAATCATGGTTGCCAAAGCAATATAAAACCACGGATTGTCGGTAATCAGTATGGCCTTTTCGTTTTTAGCAAGATGAATAAGTTTTGCGATACCTATATATAGTGCAGAGCCAAATCCAATCATGAACATCACAGCTCCAAGTGCACCAAACAGGTGCATTGGCCTTTTACCGAAGCGGGAAAGAAACCAGATGGTAATAAGGTCAAGGAAGCCGTTTACAAAACGGCTCATGCCGAATTTTGATGTGCCATATTTTCTCGCCTGATGGATTACTACTTTCTCGCCAATTTTAGCAAAACCGGCATTCTTGGCCAATACAGGGATGTAACGGTGCATTTCGCCCGAAACTTCGATGTTCTTTACAACGATGTTTTTGTAAGCTTTAAGTCCGCAGTTAAAGTCATTAAGAGTAACGCCCGATGTTTTTCGTGCAGCCCAGTTAAATAGTTTAGATGGAAGGTTTTTTGCTACAACTGAATCATAGCGTTTTTTCTTCCAGCCCGAAACCAGGTCAAAACCGCCACTTGTAACCATGTTGTACAGTTCCGGAATTTCGTCGGGGCTGTCCTGCAGGTCGGCATCCATGGTAATGATAACATCACCCTGTGCTTTTGCAAAGCCGGCGTGTAACGCCTGCGACTTTCCGTAGTTCTTCTGGAAACGGATACCTTTTATATTCGGGTTTTGAGCAGCGAGCTGCTCTATAATGTTCCAGGAATTGTCAGTACTTCCGTCATCTATAAATATAACTTCATAGCTAAAATTATTTTCAGCCATGACCTTTACGATCCATTGATGCAGTTCCTGTAACGATTCCTCTTCATTTAAAAGAGGGATGACTATTGATATATTCATTGATTATTATTCGTTCCCTTCTGAGTTTTCATTAGGTGTATAGTCACCATAAGGGTTTTCTTTTTTAACTATAGCGCCAACTATTAGCGATATGATAAGGCCTACAAAGGCAAATATTAAAACTGTAACAGGAATTGCTATATAAGGAGCCATAAATACTTCAGTCATTTTTATAGCGGCATTAACAGCTTCAGATGTCATTCCGGGTTGAGATGCTAATGAGATTTTTGTCTGTTCAAGTATTTGCGCTTTTGCATCAGGTACAGCCACATAGAAAATTGAAGTTATAACTGATGAAACTAAAGCGGCTACCACCGATACAGCAACACCTGCTTTAATACTTTGGCTAAAACTGATATATCCTTTGTTTAATTTATTTTTAAAATTGTTGCATGCAAGTAGTATGAAAACAAAAGGTAAAACAAGATAATTCATAAGGCTCATAAGAACACCAATCATCTTATTTTCTGCGGCATTAAGTTGTAAAGTGTATGAAACAACGAATTCAAGAACCAGTATAGTTCCAAAAATGATACCGTATGGTAAAGTCGACTTTGCTAATGTAGGTTTCTGAACAACGTTTTTGTTTTCCATGATTTATTGTTTTTAATTGATTGGTTAAAATAATCTACAAATATACTAATTCTACGATAATGAGTCGCTACATTTGCATTTGAGTTACAGCGAAAAAAAATATAATTCTTGTTTGATATTTAAAATATAATTGTAATTTTGCACACTCAAATAAAAAGTTTAAAAACAAAAAGCTGTAAATCATTTACACCTTTCGTAAAGAAAGCTTCAAAGTGAGGTATAGCCAAAACAATAAAAATTTATCAAGATGAAAAAAGGTATTCACCCGGAAAATTACAGATTAGTTGCTTTTAAAGACATGTCTAACGACGAAGTTTTTATCACTAAATCTACTGCTGACACAAAAGAAACAATCATTCACGAAGGTGTTGAGTACCCTGTAGTGAAAATGGAGATCTCAAGAACTTCTCACCCTTTTTACACTGGTAAATCTAAACTTATCGATACTGCTGGTCGTATCGACAAATTCAAAAACAAATACGCTAAATTCCAAAAGTAATATTTGGATTTCAGATATACAGAAGCCTTCCCGAAACGGAAGGCTTTTTTATTTTCCGCAGTACTTTGTATTGCGTCGAAACTTTGTAACTTTGAGACTTTGTAAACCGACAATCTATCACGATGAATTATATCCTTTTTGACGGAACCGTGCGCAATGCCCTGCTTCCATTTACCTATACACGTCCTGTAGCTGATATTCGCGTAGGTATTCTTACCATTCGCGAAAAATGGGAAAAATACCTTGGCTATACTACCACAACACTTACGGAGGAGTATCTTATGGAGAAGTTTCCGATGGTAGAGATGGAAGAAAATGTAATGATAAACGCTTCTTTTTTACCTAATGAGGTATTAGCCGAGATGGTTATGGCTCTTGAGCCTAATCAGGCAATCTTTAAAGGGGACGATGTTATCGCGTTTTATTCGCAGGATACACAGGAAGAGGTTGACTTTGATACATACGAAATTATTGATTTTACAGAAGATTGTCTTACAATAGAGAATCCGTGGGATATCTTTAAAAAGAATGATGCTGCAATCCGCGAAGATTTTGAATTGCTGACCGAAGGACGTGTTTCTCAGCCTATACCGTCAAGTGTTAACGTGATTGCTGCCGAAAATATCTTTATTGAAGAAGGCGCCAAGCTTGAATTCGTTACACTGAACGCTTCAACAGGGCCTATCTATATTGGTAAGAATTCAGAGATAATGGAGAATTCAGTTATCCGTGGGCCATTCGCGCTTTGCGAAGAAGCTCAGGTAAAACTGGCAACCAAAGTGTACGGTGCTACTACCGTGGGTCCTCACAGCAGGATTGGGGGAGAGGTAAGCAATTCGGTACTGTTTGGCTATTCTAATAAAGGGCATGATGGTTTCCTTGGAAATTCTGTTCTTGGTGAATGGTGCAACCTTGGTGCTGATACTAATAATTCTAACCTGAAAAATAACTATGAAGAGGTTAAACTTTGGAGTTACGAGAAAGAATGTTTTGTTAAAACCGGACTGCAATTCTGCGGACTGATGATGGGTGATCATAGTAAATCAGGTATTAACACCATGTTCAATACCGGTACTGTAGTAGGAGTAAGCGCCAATATTTTTGGTAGTGGCTTCCCGCGTAATTTTGTGCCGAGTTTCTCATGGGGAGGTGCTTCGGGCTTTACTACTTATGTTACCAAAAAGGCTTTTGAAACTGCTAAAATTGTAATGTCACGCCGTAATGTTGAGTTTACTGAGCAGGATGCTGCTATCATGGAGCATATTTTTGAGGAAAGCAAAAAATGGAGAAAAGAAGATTAATGCATCAATTGTTTAATTTTTTAATGTAGCAATTTCACAATTGAGAAGACATAGATCAAAATCAAAATATACCATAGGAAGCCTGCTGTTATTGCTGGCTTTCTCTTTTTATATGGCCTGCAATCCTGATAAAAGACAGGAGAGGCAAAGGACAAAAAGGCATAAGGTTGAAAGCCATGAGGCTACCGATTCGCTGACTTCTTTTGAAGGTAAAGTGACCGGAATTAAAGATGGCGATACTTTTGAGGTGTTGCGCAATGGTGAGCCGGAAAGGGTCCGCCTTGTGGATGTCGATTCCCCTGAAAGTCAACAAGCCTTTGGGAAGGCTGCCAAGAAATATGCCTCTGATTTATGCTTTGGTAAAACAGTAAGGGTTGAGCCGAAGAAAAAGAGGGATCAGTATGGACGCATATTAGCAACTATTTATGTAGATGATTCGGTTAATGTAAATGCTGAGATGATAAAAGCGGGTTATGCATGGAGGTATAAGTATTCTAAAAATAAGGAATATGGAGCATGGCAACAGGAAGCGCGTGAACGCCGTGTTGGTTTATGGGCTGATGAGGATCCTGTAAATCCGTGGCAATGGAGAAAAGAACAAAAGCAACGACACACGAATTATTAATAAACAAAAGAGGAGCATTTGCTCCTCTTTGTGTTAATCGTCTATTCTTAAAAATTTACCTGCTGTGTCAAATTCAAGTTCGGTTCCGTTTGAAAGTTCAATATCATAACCGGCTATTTTTTTATCTATCTGAACAATATTCTGTCCTTTAAAATTAGCAACTACATAACTGCTGATTGCTTTTGGTATTACCGATGAGGGTAACCCGTTACGGCTTTCTATCTCATCCCAGTTGCCCTTTGAATCAAAATTGATTCGTACTCCATTGGAAAGTGTTGCATCATAATCTGTATCAAACATTTCCTTGTCCAGTTTAGCTGAGGTAACCGTTGCGCCTTTAAAGTTTTGCTTTATAAAGTTTTGGGCAGTAGCGGGTAACTGTGCAGTAGTTATCTTTTTCTCCTGAGCAGATGAAAGGGATACTGTGGTTAATATTAATAAGGTAAGGAGAACCGTTAATTGTTTTTTCATAATGGATAGTTCCTGGTTAGAACATAAAATTAATCAATTATTCTGTTAAGTATTTCAAAACAAAAACCTTGCCTTTAGTCGTCTACTCTTAAAAATTTACCATTGTTGTCAAATTCCAGTTCAAGGTCATTCATAAACTCTAGTTTGTAGCCCCAACGTTCTTTTTCAAATTTTTCTACCTGTTGTCCTTTGTAGTTTGCTGCAATGTAAGAAGCTATTGGTGGAGGCAGTATACTAACAGGTAAAGCTGTCTTATTGCCGTCGGCTTCATCAAAATTTCCTTTTCCGTCAAATTCTATTTCTGCACCACCTGTTAGCACTACTTTATAGTCAGTTTTCATAAGGTCTTTATCTTCTTTGATGTAGGATGGTGCCTGATTTGGAAAATGTTTTGCCAGATACGTTTGTGCCGGTGCGGGAAGCTGTTTAATTGTAATGTTACGCTTTTGTGCACATGCCGATATAGTAAATAAAAGGGTAATTACAATTGTAGGTAATAAGCTGAATTTCGTTTTCATGATAGGTATGTTTTAAATTTCTTATACAAACCTATTATCTGAATCTGGAAACAATTGGGAAAATTAAAAATTAACTTTCTTTTACAGGAAAGGTTATGGTAAATGTGTGCAGTCCATTAAAACTGTAATCGGCTTTAAGCCTGTAATTGGTAAGAATCGAGTTTACAATGGAAAGCCCAAGGCCGGTTGATTGTTCATTTGTAATATCCCTGTAAAACCTTCTGAAAATGGCATCTTTATCAAGGGCGGTTTTATTGCCTGTATTACTTATAGTAAGGCTGTCGGGACTTATTATGATATTTACCTTTCCTTCGTTATGGTTGTGCACTATAGCATTTTTAAGCAGGTTGCTTACTAATGTTGCTGCAAGTCCTTTGTTCATATTAAAGGTAAGCAGTTGTTTTGTATCAATGCTAAGCGTAATGTTTTTATAGTCGGCGAGATCCTGAAAATCTTCAACGAGCTGTTCGGTAAGCTGGTTAAAGCTTACAGTTTCTTCGTCGGCATACTGCCTGTTTTCTATTTTAGAGAGCATCAGTAATGATTTGTTCAGGCGAACCAGCCTGTTGAGCGTGTCACTAACACGTCCGATTTCCATCATTTGGTCTTCTGAAAGTTCATTCTTTTCTACGAACAGTTCAAGTTTATTAAGGCTTATCGCTAAAGGGGTCTGTAATTCGTGCGATGCATTTTCGATAAAATGTTTCTGGCTTGCATAAATCGCTTCATTGCGCTTAAGCAGGTCTTCCAGTTCGATGCCCAGGGTTTTGAATTCTGCAATAGGGGAGTGGGGTGCTGTAAACGAATTTCCTGTACCTAACCTGAAATTTTTAAGTCCGTTCAGCATTTCATAAAATGATTTCCATGCCTTTCTTAATATAATGTGGTTTATTAGGGCAATACTAACAACCAGCATGATATATAAGGCAACAAGTGCAGTAAGCAGGTCTTCAAGCAGTTCGTCTTCTTCCACCATTGATGCCCGGATAGTAAGTTTGTATGGATTTCCGTTCTTGTCGTTAAAAACGGTTTCCAACAGGCGTACTGGTTCGTTGTCGTCATCGTACTCCATAAATTCGAATGTGCTGATGAACTTGTCCGAGAAATCATAAAGCTTACCTTTAGCTAGTGGTGCTACCTTGTATTGATTGATCCCAAATTCCCTTACTTCAAGTACTTTTTCATTGGCGTATGCCTCACGGATTATAAGTATTTTGGAGTTCTTTAGTCCGTCGTCAATATTATCATATACCTCTTCCAGAATCACGGCATAGAACAAGCCTGCCCATAATGCTATCACAAACAATAGGGCAATAATAAGATAACGGAGTGTGTAATTACGTAATTTCATCAGCTCATTTTATACCCCATTCCATAAACTGCCTGTATGTCGGCTTCAGCCTGGGCATCTTTAAGTTTTTTGCGGAGGTTTTTTATCTGAGAATATACAAAGTCGAGATTATCTGCCTGATCGATATAATCACCCCAAACGGCTTCAGCTAATGCTGTTTTGTTGATTAACCTGTTGGGGTTAATCATGAAATAATACAAAAGGTCAAATTCTTTTCGATTAAGCATCAGCTCATTTCCATTAATACTGACGGTACGCTGTTCAGGGGAAAGCTTCAGGTTATTCCAGTTAACAGATGTATCACCATCGTGGTTTTTTCTACGGATAGCAGATTTAATGCGTGCATGAAGCTCGGCTAGGTGAAAAGGTTTGGCAAGATAGTCATCGGCACCAAGATCCAGTCCGGCAACTTTATCGTCTACAGCATCTTTTGCAGAAATAATAATTACCGCTTCCTTTTTTTTAAGTCTCTTAAGCTCCTGAAGTAAGTCGAGACCACTACCATTCGGTAACATAATGTCTATTAGTATGCAATCATAATCGTATGCGCCTATTTTATCCATTCCGGATAAATAGTCGTTCGCGGTTTCGATAATGTATTTTTCTTTTTCGAGAGATTCCTTAATTACTTCCCTAAGGCCTTGTTCATCTTCAATAATTAAGATTTTCATGCACAAATCGCTTTTGGTATATCAAATATACTGATTAGGCAGCCAAGGTAAAACGTGATTTTGGAAACATTTTGGAATTTTAATTGAGTATTGCACTGCCTTTGGCATCAAGAGCAAAGCTAAATGCGCTTCCGTTACTGAGCATTACTTTGCAGCGCGACTCGGATCGTTCTATGCGGTTAACGATGGTGTTGGCAAAGTTGGTTTTAAAATATTCGGTAAATGTTTTACCTAAAAATTTATACTGAACCGGTTTTCCTTTGCCGTCTATTATAGTCCAGAATCCCTTGTCTGAAAATTGAATCTCCGTATTATCATTCAGAACGATACCATATGTTGTTTTGGTTTCATCATATATTCTCATTGCATGATGTAGCGGACTTTTAAAATGAGTCAGGAATGAACGTACCGGTGATGGTAGCTCCGATCTGTAAACAGTTTCCTTTTCCTGTCCTTTGGCAGACAACAATATGAATAACGCGGCGGCAGATAATAATGATTTCATATTTCAGCGTTTTTTGGTATTCCTAAGTTAAATAAAAAAAACGCTACTGTTAACTCTTTATGATTTTTTTGCGCAAAAAAAGCGTTAATTTTTTTTAACCCTCTTTAAAACAAGCAAATTCAGTGGGTTTATGCCAGATATGATTGTCGTTGTGGTAGACGTTGCAATGCAACGTCTCTACAAAAGAATATAATTTAAGTGTATACATATTCATCTAAGTCTTCGGTAGAGACGTTGCATTGCAACGTCTAACTCTATACCAAATGAATCAATAGAATTTATCTGATTCCCAATTTTTAGGATTATCGAGTATATATCGTTTTATTTTGTGGTAGGTAGTTTTATCGCGGACAATATGATCATGAAATCTTTCCTGCCATGCAAAATCCAGATCAATTTTTCTGGCTTCACGTGTTACTGCAGATTTGTACGATCTTATTATTGTAGGAATTGAACCTTTTTTGGGCGATATTTTAGACATCCGTTGATCTATATTGTCCGTAGAGAAGTTGCACTGCAATGTCTTACGTACATCTATAAAAATGTCTTCGTCCTGAATACATTTATGGTTATTTTTAAAGATTTCGTTTTTAGGAGTATTTATTGTAAGCAAGACATGAACATGATTGGGCATAACAACAGAAGCATTCAATTTTACATACTCGAAATGTTTAGGAACATCAATTAAAAATTGTTTGGTAATTAATCCAATCGACGAAAATTCCATTTTCTCATTTTGTATTTTTCCAAAGAAATGCTCTTTACGATTTGTGCATATCGTTATAAAGTATATTCCATTTGATGAATAATCCCATTCAGAAAATCTGGGAGATTCAATTCTGTATTTGTTATTGAAAAGATTCATTAACTTTTTTTCACCCTCTTTAAAACAAGCAAATTCAGTGGGTTTATACCAAGTCCGGATACATTGTTACGTGTAAATCGTGATACCTTATCATAGAATAATGGTACAACCGGGGCTTCTTCCATCATTAGGGCGTCCATTTGTTTATAAAGTTCATGCCTTTTTAAGTCGTCAGTTTCCAGGAAGGCAGCTTCGTACAGCCTGTCAAATTTATCATTTTTAAAATGAGTATAATTAGGTCCGCCCGGAGAGAAGTTTTTGCTGTAAAACAAAGAAAGGTAATTCTCGGCATCAGGATAATCAGCGATCCAGCTGGCCTTAAAGAACGAAACCTTTCCGGTGGATATGGACTGCGTAAGGGTAGAAGGAGGGTTTACATCTACCTGAACATCGAGTCCTATTTTTTGCCATTCGCGCTGTAGGTATTCAGCAATGTCAAGATAAGAAGCAGTGGTGCTCATTTGTATTTTAGGTTTGCTGTCGCCGGTTTGTTTTTTATATTCTTCAACAAGCTGTTTTGCTTTGGTAATGTCAAAATCATACCCTTTAGCGCCAAAGCCACCAAGACCATTAGGAATCATACCGTTTGTTGCAGCTGTACCCATACCGTTACGAAGGAATAGTATCATTTTGGCACGGTCAAATCCATAGTTAAGTGCCTGTCGGATACGCTTGTCTTTTGCGGCCTTGTCGGTCCCATCAAGTCGGAAGCCCATATATTCGGTGTTCAGGTAAGGACCGGTAATCATTTTTACATCCTTACTGTATTTAGGCTGAAGCTGTCCTTTTGGAGTCAGTATCTCGTCCTTATATGAAGGATCAAGACCTGAAACAAAATCAAGCTTACCCTGTACAAATTGGAGGAAGCCACTTTGTTTATCGGGAAGGAAAGTAATTGCTACGGCTTCCATGTATGGAAGTTGCATTCCTTTGTCATCTTTTTCATAATATAATGGGTTTTTGCGAAGTACCATTTTCACATTCTCTTCCCATATTTTTAATTGGAACGGCCCTGTGCCAATTGGCTTAGACCTAAAGTCATAACCATTTGTACTAAAGGCTTCAATAGGTACAACCGATGCATATTTCATGGTAAGTAAACCAAGGAAAGCCGGGAAGGTCTTGGTGAGTTTTATTTCAAAGATAGTATCGTTAACCGCTTTGAAGTTGTCTACATTTTGAAGTATCCATCCTCCGGGAGCTGCTACCTTTTCGCTGCGAAGTCGGTTAAGGCTATAGGCAAAATCGGCAGCTTTTACAGTGCGTGTACTGTCTGCCCCAAAAAGGATGTTTTTATGAAAATACACATCGTTGCGAAGTGTAAAGGTATAGGTTTTGCCATCCGGCGATATTGTCCATGATTTTGCGATATCAGGTCTTATGTTCAGGCTGTCATCAAGCTGTACAAGTCCGTTAAACAACTGATTACATACCCAGATAGAAGGGCGTATTTTAGCGAATGCCGGGTCTAAAGAGTTAACGGCGGCATTTTCATTGTAGCGAAAAACAAGGTTATCCTGCTTTTCAGAATTGGTTTTAGCGCAAGAAGAGAAAAATAATATTAAGCAACAAATTGATATATAGTATATTATTGATTTCATCAAGTCGATTTTTGTGTGTAAATTTGCAAACTCTTTTTAAAGAGGGTAAATATAATTAAAGTTACTACTTTACAAGTAGCTTCGAGAATGGAAAACAGGAAAAAAGTCGCTTTTTATACATTAGGATGCAAACTGAACTTTTCAGAGACATCTACAATTGCCCGCAGTTTTCAGGATGACGGTTTTGACCGTGTTGATTTTGAAGATGTAGCGGATATCTATGTTATCAATACCTGCTCGGTTACCGAAAATGCCGATAAGCAGTTTAAACAGATAGTAAAAAAAGCACTTAAGAATAATGATAAAGCTTTTGTAGCAGCAGTTGGCTGTTATGCCCAGCTTAAGCCGGAAGAGCTTGCCGCTGTAGATGGCGTTGACCTGGTGCTTGGTGCTACCGAAAAATTCAAGATTACCGATTACATCAACGACCTGTCTAAAAATGATATGGGTGAGGTACATTCTTGCGAAATATCAGAGGCTGATTTTTATGTAGGCAGTTATTCTATAGGTGATCGTACCCGTGCATTTCTGAAAGTTCAGGACGGCTGCGACTATAAATGTACTTATTGTACCATTCCGTTGGCTCGAGGAATCTCTCGTAGTGATACTCTTGAGAATGTACTTAAAAATGCTAAGGAGATTTCCCAACAAAACATCAAAGAGATTGTACTTACCGGTGTGAATATAGGTGACTATGGTAAAGGAGAATTCGGAAACAAAAAGCACGAACATACTTTTTATGAGTTGGTTCAGGAATTGGATAAAGTTGAAGGAATAGAGCGTTTACGTATCTCTTCTATTGAGCCGAACCTGCTTAAGAACGAGACCATACAATTTGTTTCACAAAGCCGCACTTTTGTGCCGCATTTCCATATTCCCTTACAATCAGGAAGCAATGATATACTGAAGTTAATGCGTCGTCGTTACCTACGTGAGGTATATACCGAACGTGTTGCAAAAATAAGGGAGGTTATGCCGCATGCCTGTATTGGAGTAGATGTGATTGTAGGTTTCCCGGGGGAGACAGATGAACATTTCCTTGAAACGTATAATTATCTTAACGAACTTGATATTTCATACCTGCACGTGTTTACTTATTCAGAAAGGGATAATACACCTGCAGCGACTATGGAGGGCGAAGTACCTCATAACGTTCGTGCTAAACGAAGCAAAATGCTAAGGGGACTTTCGGTTAAAAAGCGTCGCGCTTTTTATGAAAGCCAGTTAGGTACTACAAGAACGGTATTGTTTGAAGGAGAAAATAAAGAAGGCTATATTCACGGATTTACGGAGAACTATGTAAAAGTAAAAACTCCATGGAATCCTGAATTGGTAAATACGCTTCATGAAATTAAACTTACTACTATTGATGAAGATGGTATCGTAAGAATGGAGTTTGTAAATCCTCAGGAGGGAGAAATTACTACAAGCGTGTTTAAAGATATATCGGCTTAAAAATCATAAAAAAGGGACTCATATGAGTCCCTTTTAAATTATAAAGAATACAATTACTTTTTAATAATTTTCTGAATTAGTTTTCCTTCGGCCATGAGCATATATATGCCCGATTCCAGATTTGAAAGATTAACACTGGTTTGATCTTTCTCAGCATTAACCCTCATTACTTCTTTACCGGTTATATCAGTAACTATATATACCTTAACCTGAGTTTGAGACGCTACATATACTATTTCATCAGTTGGATTAGGGTATACTTTAAATCCATTATCTGGTTGTTCAGATTGTGTAACCGACACAATATTGGGTTCGCCCGTTCTCGATGTATTAGCAACGGTTGTAAATACAGTCTGTGGAATACACTCTTCAATCCTTGCAGTAAATACAGAAGTTTTAGCTGCACTAAAACCGGGAGCTAATTCTACATAATTTCCTGCCTGATAAGTAACACGGGCATTATTATTAATAGTGTTAAAAGCTTTAATATAATGTTCACGCTGTTCAAACTGTGACCCATTTGCAGCAACCGGGTCACCTTCTTCTAAAAATGGATCACATAAATCTATGGTTCCGTCATAACATCCGGGTTCATACACGTTACCCCAATAAGCCTGTGGAGGGAAATCGTTACCCTGTGAAGTTGTGATACAACACCATTCAGACCATCCGCAGCTTGTCCTTACTCGCCATCTGAAACATTCAAATTGAATATGACTTGTCACATCATATATATTAATATGGTTTTCGGTTACAGTTGTGGCATAATATGCAGGTATTGGGTCGATAACCTCATTGTCAGGGCAGCACACAGAATCAACAACAAACTCAAGGTCATAACTGTCTTCTGAATCGGTCCAGTATAATTCATTTCTAACAACATAGGAGTCTAAAACCGTTCCGTTGCTGTTAAAACTTAAATCTACGCTACCTGTTGCACCAAAATCTGATACTGTATGTGTGCCAAAGTCTGCGATTGCTACAAATGTATAGTTACCAGCACTGAAAACGGAAGGGTCAACAGTAAAACAGAATCTTCTTTCAAACAACGAATTAGTAGGATTTGTAATAACAGCGTTAGTATATGTCTGCACAATATTTCCATTACTGTCTTCTACATTTAATACCATGCCATTTGGATTGCCATTATTTTCATTAGGCATTGTTATTACGCCGCATACCTGAAACGGAGCAGTCGGACAATTGAATCCTGTATCATCCATCTCGATAGATCCAAATGCAGGACGTTCACAAACATCACAGATATCGTCTACATATACTGTTCCAAAGTGTGCAGTTAGACCACAATCTGTAATTATGAATTCCATCGTTAGATCTGTGTTAACTAATTCATCCGGAATTTTCATCCTGTCACACACCCATCCTGTATACAAAAGTGAATTATTATTAACCCCTGTGAATATTGTATTATTTGTGTCAGCTGTGATACATATGTTGTTGGTGCTTACAATTTCATCCCCACGATATACTCTTACTGTGAAAAAAGGTTGGAGTTCAGGATTAGCTGAATGCGGATTTTGTACAATCAAAGAGAAATGAAAACCGATATCATTTGTTGAGGGATGAACTGTTTTTTTCATGGCTGTAACGTGAGTTCCCCCGGTGCTTCTGTTTAGTTTCATTGAAGCATTACCGCCATGTATCATGTTCACATTTACTCCCGCAGGAAAGGGGCCAAAAGGTAATAAGCTTGCATCAATCCCTTGTTGCGTTACTAATGTTCCTCCTTCGGTATTGAAATTGTCTGTTGAAGGAATGAAATCCTGAAAGCCAGGATTAAGATCAGTATCAGGATCTGTGGATATAACACAGTTTAATATTTGAAATTGTCCTAAATCATTTAAAGAAAATGAGTAGCCTGCCAAACCCTGCTCAAAATCACCATTAACGCAATCTGCCGGAACGGTTAATGCTACACCCCCATCTTTTTGGGTTATCGGCCTCGGAGTGGCCTTCATTATAGCTTCTTTTTCCGGATTATTTTTAAAATAGAGCCTTCTTAATTGCCCTTTCTTGGCATCTGTAAGTGCATCCTGTATTTCCGTTTCATTTAAAGTTTCACCATGCTCATGACTTTCGTTAATTAATACCTCTTTAATTAATACCTCTTTATCTACCGGAAGTCTATAGTTATTTAAGTTAAGAGAAATGAATTTTTCGATATCATCTTCTACTTTTCTTGCTTTTTCCAGCCTGACTTTCTCAACTTCCAGATATTCATTGTTTTGTGAATATCCTGCGCTGCAATACAAAAGTATTGCTACTATGATTAAATATAAGTTCTTCATAAATTGTCTGGTTTAGAATTAAACTTATATTATTTTTTTTGCTCTTTTAGCGAACTGATTTCAGCTTTAAGCGCTTCAATTTGTTTATTTTGTTCAATTAGGTATAAAGTAAGCTCTTCTACTTTTTCTAAAAGCTTGGCATCCATTTTAGCAACATCAAGCCCAGTATCTACCATTTCTGCGGCAGACGGTACATTAGGAAGGTGATTGTTCTCTTTTGTGAATTTTTCTACTTCTTCAAGAGGCATAAGTTTATAATCAGGTGCAAAAACATAATCTGCCCAGTCTGCCGTAGTGCTTACGGCTACTTTTACTTTTTCGGTAAGTATACCCTGTTCAACGAAAAGTTTGTAGCCATCTGGAGTTAACACATTACCTATTCTTACTTTACCATTTTGGTTTATACGCATAAGTTCAGTTGTACCGTAACCAAATGAAACTGCGCCAACAGTAGTATTTGACGTAGCCGGATTACTATATTCAATAAACCCATATAGATTTGTTCCCGAAGCAAATTGTAATTTGTAAGCTTCACCAATAGTAAGAGGGAATTGCCCCCCTGGAGTTAAGTTGTATCCAATCGATTGAAAGCGTAATCCCATAGTTGAAAATCTTCCGATTTGAGCAGTTGTTTCTGAGTATGCAGCTCCAATTGGTACAAGATTTAGATTAGTTGCAACATGTAATTTATAAGTTGGAGAAGTCGTTCCTATACCAACTTTTCCTGTAGCGGGCCATGTAGCAGAATTTGATGATTCAGTCTGAATCTGTGAATACCCAAAAGCTGCACATAGTACAAAAGACAATGTAAAAATTTGTTTTTTCATGATTTGATTTAGTTGAATTTATAATAATTGGATTTAATTAGTACGACATTAAAAATGTAAAGAGAAAACACTACATAAGTAGTGTTTTCAAGTAAAAAGAGTCTTATTATTTAACCAATAGTTTTTTGGTAAAAGTGTTTCCTTCCTGAGTTACTATTGTAACAATATACATACCCTTTGAATATCCGGTTACATCCAAAGTAAAATCTGATGATGCGTTAGATGTCACAAACATTGTTTTTCCTTCAAGAGAAGTTATTTTAATGTTAGTGATGGTTTCATTTGCAATATTCAGATTTACATAGTCACTCGATGGGTTAGGATATAGCTGTAGCTCCTTGATGGTTTCATCCAGAGAGTATGGGTTTACCCTTTGTGAAGATGCATTAGAATTACATTCTGTAGGAATACAAGGGGTGATTACGGCAGTATAAACGCTTCCGGTGTTAATTGTTGTATTCGGCATTATTTCAATAAAGTTTCCGGCTCTCATATTTATTACCTGATTGGCTCCAACAGAGTAAGTCCCATTTGTTCTGATAAAATCGGCAACACGATAGGTATAAGGGGCTAAATTAAGATCAGGTGTTGACAATGTATATGAATCGATACAATTACCCATTTGCCAATGTACCCATGCAGGAAAACCATACTTAGGGTTATTGTTTGGAAAATCAAATGCATAATCCTCCATATCAGCATTGGTAGGTACATTAGGATTTCTTATCACAGAAACAGTAGAATTTCCATCATTGTCTGTATTGGCAATATAAATATGGCCATTTATTCCACGCTGAAGGCACAATCTATATGCTATTGGAATTGAAGAGTCAGGGCCAGTTCCTGTACTTGAAACTATAACCTGATTTACATTTGCCGATGTAGCAGATGCTGCATCGCCCACATAAATATCATCTGCTACACTAAAATAAACAGACTCGCTATCAGGAGAGAATTCAACACCATAGAGTCCTTTAGGGATGATATTCCCTTCACTGTCTACGCCAGATGGAATTGATACCATTTGGTTGCTTACAATAAATGATCCATTATTGCTGTCAAATGTACCTAAGGCAAGCGCTCCCGAAGAATTTACATTGAAATAATAACATATAGCTACCCGTTGATTATCGGGACTTATTTTTATCTGACCTAAACCACCCGAAGTGCTCTGTGCATTTACAGGAGCCTGACTTACAACAGGATTTAATGATACACCATTGCTATTAACAAGATAGGCACATATATTGCTTCCTATCTGTGCAATAATCCAGTAGTCGGTTCCATTGCAATGCGGAGCAGTAGTAAGCTTTTCCGATAAGTTTCCCTGACCAATTGGAGCCCCTGAGCCATCCAGAAGAGTTGTATTAAGAGTACTAGCAATAAGCGTTTCGCTGCCTGGAGTTGTACCACCCAGGTCGATTTCAGAAAAATGAAGTCCTCTCTGAGTTCCGGAAGCTCCATCTATAGTTACAATAAATACACGGTTGTTGTTGTCGGGACGAGGTACTAATACCACACCCTGGGCGTTAGATTCACCTCCTAATAGGTTATTAGCATTAGGCATAGGTGATCCATTCGCTCTTACTACAGCTATACTATTACTGTAAAATCTAAACTGGCCTGACTGGTCGGTATACGAAGCACAGGCATCCAGCGTATTTAATGATGTTGTTATAATTGATGGATCTAAGCCTGCTCCATTAAAATGAAAACCGGCCTGTTCGCCAAAATACCAGTTGGTATTTTGTACTTGCTGGGCAAAGCTGCCCAATGTGGACATCAGTGCTATGGTTAAGATATGTTTTTTCATGCATTATTTTTTTTCTGATAATAATGCATTTACCATGATTTTAAGCTCTTCTATTTCTTTAGCCTGCTTATCGTTAGTTTTGTTTTGTTCGATAATATAAAGTGTAAGCTCTTCTATTTTTTCTAAAAGCTTTGCATCCATTTTTGCAACATCAAGTCCATTGTTTACCATGTCGGCAGCTGATGGCACATTTGGCAGGTGATTGTTTTCTTTTGTGAATTTTTCTACTTCTGCAAGAGGCATAAGCCCGTAATCCGGAGCAAAAACATAATCGGCCCAATCTGTAGTTGTTTTCACAGCTACTTTTACTTTTTCTGTTAGGATACCTTCTTCTACAAATAGTTTGTAACCATCTGGGGTTGTAAGAGTACTAGCTCCAATTCTTACTTTACCATCAGTACCTATGCGCATAAAATCTGTTGTTCCATAGCCAAAACGCAATGCAGCCGATACACCTGAAGCAATAGGAATATTAAAATCAATAAAAGCACCATTAGTGCTTGTGCCTACGGCTGACATGATACTGCTGCATACAGCAGCAACATTGTATTCTCCTAAAGGATAAGAGACTGCTTTAGATCCAAGATACAAACCTCTGCTAACATCGCCAGAGGAGGTTCTAGAGCCAAAATAGGCTAGTTTAGTACCAAGGCCACCAATTGTTGAAGTAGTTACCACATCAAGTTTAACCGTAGAACTTGGTGTTGAAGTCCCTATGCCTACTGACCCTGTAGTAGGCCAAGGGTTACTATTTTGAGAATACCCAAAAGCTGCACATAGTGCAAAAGACAATGTAAAAAGTTGTTTTTTCATGATTAATTAGTTAGATGATTTATTATTTAATAATTAGTTTTTCATTATATACTTTACCGTTTTTGGTTTGTATTGTGAGGATGTAGATGCCTTTTTGGTATGTGCTTGTATCCAGCGTAATATCGTTACCATCATTATTGCCTCTAAACACTATCTGACCATTCATGGCTGTGGCGGTTATAGAAATAATAATATCCTGGGTATTACTAATTTTTACATATTCACTCGCTGGGTTAGGATAAAGTTCCAATTCTTCAGTACTGATAGTTTTCCTCAAGGTTTGTGTTCCGCTACCATTCAAGTCTGATGTTGCAATGCAATCACATTCTTCGATCTCTGCTAAGAATTTGCTTCCTGTCTGTATACTTGTATTTGGAAATAAATATATAGCATGACCAGCTTTCAGGGTAATGTCCTTACCCGGACCAACGGTATAGTTTTGGTTGGTGTTAATAACCTGACCCACTTTATATTCGTGAGAGATAGGGCTCAACTCCGGTTTGTATAGCTCAAGAGAAGCGTCACAACCCCCTAATTGTGAATGAATCCACCCGGGAAAACCTACCCCAACAGCACCATATTGTAATGTGACATCATTTATCCTAAAGTCAGGATTATTAATACTATTAGGGTCATTTATTCTACCGATATGAGTTACGTCATTAATATCCTCAGTAATTACATATATTTTTCCATCCATGCCAAGCTGCATATAGCTCATAAATCTTGTTTGCGGTACATTGTTGATAGCTTCCACTAATTCAACATTGGCCGAAGTTGCATTATATGCATCACCTTTAAACATTTGGTATGTTGTTGAAAAATATACCTGCTGGCTATCTGGAGAAAATTCAACACCATTCATTAAAGTTCCCCAGGGATGACCATCATCACTTGGTTCAGGAGAAACAGGAATTTCGATCAGATTATCATCAAATATTACTTCGCCTGTATTACTGTTAAAATTTGCCATGGCTAAAGAACCTGAAGGGACCCCACTAGGACCAGTAGCATAATATATTACAGCTAAACGTTCGTTTTTTAAGTTAACTTTTATCTGACCTATAGCAGCTCCGCTGGCAAGATAGTTTTGTATGTTAATAGGCGCGTTACTTACAGCTGTTGGGGTGGTTGAAATGCCATTAGGGCTTACAAGATAAGAGTAAATAAACTCGCCAATCTGAGTAATAATCCAATAGTCCCTACCATTACAATGCGATGCAGAAGTGAGTTTTTCAGAAAAGTTTCCGTATACTTTATAATTTAGGCCTATGGGAATGTTCTCATGGTCATTAAGTTGTACATTTTTATTTGTAATGGTACCAATACCAGTTGATTCATTTAAATCAACTTCTGAATAATAAAACCCCTTTTTTTCTCCAGACAATCCATCCAGGGTTACAATATATAGAGTTTCATTTTCTCCAATTGCCATAGTCTGAGTTGAGCTGATGTTTTTAGGTTTTTTTACGATCATAGACCCCTGACCACTGGAATTGTGTGCCTTCAGTCCGGTTCCGTTTGTCATGGGAGTATGGTTTCCATTGTACACATCCCTGCCATTAGTATAAAACATTAATTGTCCGGCAGCATTAGAATAGGAAGACGGAGCCTCCATGGTTTGTAATGCTGTAGAAATACTTGTAGGATTTGAAGGGTCCGGAAAAAAACTAAGACCTGCATTATAACCAAAATACCAATTGGCATTATGAAACTCTTGGGCATAACTAGCTAGCGTGGCTAGCAAAGCCGCGGATATAAAAAACTTTGTCATTGATGAATACTATTTCTTAGTTAAAAGATCTTTAAGCATTCCTTTCAGTTCTTCGATTTCTCTTTTTTGGTTTTCAAGCTCTGCCTTCAGATCTTTATTTTCTTTATTTTGCTGCACAGCATATAAAGTAAGTTCTTCTATTTTTTCTAAAAGTTTTGCATCCATTTTAGCAACATCAAGACCATTATTTACCATATCAGCAGCAGATGGTACATTAGGAAGGTGATTGTTCTCTTTTGTGAATTTTTCTACTTCTTCAAGAGGCATAAGTTTATAATCAGATGCAAAAACATAATCAGCCCAGTCAGCTGTAGTGCTTACGGCTACTTTTACCTTTTCGGTAAGTATACCCTGCTCAACAAAAAGTTTGTAGCCATCCGGTGTTGCGCGGTCACTAGATCCAATCCTGACTTTTCCATTCTGGTTAATACGCATGGCCTCTACACTGTTTGTGCCAAAAGACATGGCAGCTTTAGTGGTATTGGTGGTTGGCTGTCCGTTAAATTCTATATATCCTACTTTATTGCCTACATCTTTCATCTGAATTTTCATAGTATGGTATTCGGTAGGGCTCACACGACCTGCCACAGTTCCCTGCGCATCAAAAAATAGTGAACTATTCGCAAAATAACCAATGCTTGCAATTGTTTCACTATATGTGCTTATTGGTGCAAGGGTCTCATTAGTTAAAACCTGTAGTTTATAGGCTGGTGATGTTGTTCCTAATCCTACTTTTCCTGTTGTTGGCCAAGCTGATGAGTTAGGCGATTGAAACTGAGAATACCCGAAAGCTGCACATAGTGCAAAAGACAATGTAAAAAGTTGTTTTTTCATGATTAAATAGTTGGATGATTAATAATATCCAAACTTAATTAATCAGATGTTATATTTTTTTATGTGCTTTTTTTCTTACCATTTATCTTTTAACTAAAAATTTAATTAGTCAATATTTAAGTTATAATGAATACTTGAATTTTGTAAGGTTTAACATATTTTAACAAATTCAAAAAATGGCTATCACAAAAACACTGTATTTTGTGATAATGAAAATTTGTTTATAGAAGCGTATTTTAAATAAAAAAAGCCAAGAAAATTGAATTTCTTGGCCTTAAGTTTTCTCTTCAATAGAGGATTTATCGCTCTAGTTTTTTTCCGGTAAACTTTTCAAGTTCGGTATACATATCATCTATAGATAGCACTTTAAGATCCGGGTGATTTCTTAGAAAATCAGCATTTAGTTTTACCAAAGCTTCAGGGATTTCAAAATAAGTATCATCATCTATTCTTTCTTTTACAGGGCTTTTACCGAATTCCTGCTCCATAAAGCCATCAAACTCTTTGCGGGTAAGTGCATCGATCTTTTCAGTCTGGGCAAGGAAGTAATCAAGATGCTCCTGAGAGCCTACTTTTTCGAAAGCCTTTTCCAGCAGCGTGTTAAGCTCATCAGTCCATCCTGAAGCATGAACGAACTTGGCGAACCCATCGCTGTTAACATGGGTAGTGTAATAATCCAGGTAATAACTGGTAAGGGCATCTTCGTGGATGTTTTCGTCTTTTACGCCTTCTTCACGCAAAAGATTTATTACCGCAATATTTGAGTTGATTATATCCTGAGTTTCTGTACTCTTAAATGAGTTTTCAGAAACGATTATTTTGTCAAGTTTCATGGTGTTGTTTTATATTGTGTTTACAAAATTACAAATAATATTATGCCTGTAAGGTTATAACACGCCCATTGATATGTACGTTTTTAAAATCGAAAGCCGATGCAATCCATTCGAATGCCTTAGGATGATACAGGAATACATGTGTAGGATCTGTTTTATAGAACCATGATGCAAAATCCCTGTTCTCATCGAACATATCAGTCATAATATATAATTTTCCGCCAGGCAAAAGCATATCCCTTAATTGGGCAAACTCTTTATGAGGTTCTTTAAAATGTTCTGCTACTTCGGTACAGGCTATATAGTCGTATTTTTGGTTAAGCTTTTCAGGATCGTTGTAAAAGAACAGGTCATACTGGTTTATATCATAACTATTATCAGTAAGTACTTTTACAATGGGCGATCCGGTACCGGCTCCAAAGTCAAGGCCCTTGTGGTTTTTATTGAAATCATTCAGTATAAGATTGGTAACCGGGCTAAGAAAGTTTTGGTAACGAACATCTTCCGGATCATTGTTATGACACAGGTAATGTGCTTTCTCTTCTTCGGGAGTAAGAAAACAATCAGGATGTGTAAAAACAGAAAGACAAAGGGAGCATTGTAAAAACTCCCTTTGCCGTTTAGTATGGTAATGTTTTGATGTTCCGTTGCATAACGGACAGTCAACTAATTTCATTTTTTATGGATTTGTAGACCAGATGCCACTTTCTTTGATAAATACCCTTTTATTCAATTTCAGTTGGGCAATAATAAGTTCGGCAACGTCTTCAGCCTGCATTACCTTTTCAGGATTTCCATCGGTAAGGTTCAGGTCCAAAGCCATATCGGTAGCGACAGTGCTTGGTGTTAGTGCCGTAACCCTGATATTATGTTTGCGAACTTCCTGCATTAGTGATTCGGTAAGACCCAAAACAGCAAATTTAGAAGCACTGTAAGCGCTTGTCAATGCAGCACCTCTCAATCCGGCAGTAGAAGATATATTAATGATATCTCCGCTTTGTTGCTCAATCATGCCCGGTAATACTGCTCTGGTAGCATAATAAATACCGAACAGGTTTACTTTGATAATGTTTTCAAATTCTTCAGGAGTAAGATCAAGGAACTTGCCAAATTTGCCCACACCGGCATTATTGATCAGGATATCAATAGTTTTAAATTCAGCGATTGCTTTTTCTACAGCCTGATTAACCGAGTTGATGTCGGCGATATCTGCAGTAAGCACCAGCGTTTTTACACCAAACGCCTGAGCATGGGCTGCTGTTTGTTCAAGGTCGGCAGTAGTTCGTGCTAAAAGTATTACGTTAGTGCCTTCTTCGGCAAGAGCAAGGGCTATTGCTTTACCAATACCTTTCCCGGCGCCTGTAATAAGCGCGTTTTTGTTTTTTAAACTTTGCATTATAGATGTTTATTGAAATTAATTACAGTCGGATGCCCGGAGGGAGCATCTCTTTGTATTTAGGGTTTTTCCTGAAAAAAGCTGCAACTTTAGGGTGTGTAGGTACTACACGTAGCCTTTTTTCTTCAGCTGTATCAAGAATGTTTTTTATGAATTCAGATAAAAGCTCTTCATTATCAAAACCTTCAGGAAGGTTTACTTTGGTAAGGAAAAGTTTGCGTTCCTGTACAGAGTACTCTATTGTAAGCAGCTTTCCATCCGCTGTTGTTTCAAACTGTCTTGAAAATTCGTTGTCTTTTATTTCCATAGCTAATCATTAAACTTCATTGGTACTTCTATAATCAGAATTTTAGAAGCACTTTTGGTTTTTATTTCTATACTGTCAAACTCTATTGCACCATAAGCGTCACGCTCATTTACAGTTTGCCCGTTAATTTCAAGTTCGCCCTCGATAAGGAAAAGATAAATCCCATTATCAGGAATCTTTATGTCATAGGCAAAGGTTTTATCTGCGTCAAACACACCAAGATGTAAAAATGCCTGTTGGTGTATCCAAAGGGCGTTGCCATCATTTTTATCTTCAGGAGAAACAATGTTTACAAGGCTGTTGCGATTATTCTCAAGATCAAATCCTTTCTGGTCATATCGGGGCACTACATTCTGTCTGTCAGGGAATATCCACAGCTGTAGTGTTTTTGCCTTTTCGGTTTGGCTGGCGTTCATTTCGCTGTGCTGAATTCCTGTTCCCGCACTCATAACCTGTACTTCACCAAAACGTACTGTTTCCTGATTCCCCATGCTGTCACGGTGTGTCAATCCGCCTTCAAGAGGTATGGTAATAATTTCCATATTATCGTGAGGGTGGGTACCAAAGCCCATACCGGCAGCAATAGTATCGTCATTCAGTACACGAAGCATACCAAACTGTACCATGTCAGGATTATAATAATTGGCAAATGAAAAAGAAAAATTAGCCTGAAGCCAACCGTGATTTGCAGTGCCTCTTTCGTTTTTAGTGAATAGCCTTGTCCTCATAATTTATTTGTAAATTAAAATCCCGTCTTGTTTCTTTTTGTGCGGAAAGTTTTAATTTTATACAAATTTCGTAATAAAAATCGATTATTCCGCTTTCAAAGCGTTAAAACACAGCGAATGGACAGGATTCCCGTTTATTTTATGCCCGGACTGGCTGCAAGTCCAAAGATATTTGAGAACATAAAGTTACCCGAAGATAAGTTTGAAATGTTTTATCTTGAATGGTGCCTGCCGGAGAATAATGAGTCCATAGTCGATTATGCTGCCCGCATCGTTAAGGATATTAAACACGAAAATCCGGTACTTATCGGAGTTTCTTTTGGTGGGGTGCTGGTTCAGGAAATGGCTAAACTGATAAAAACGCGTAAGGTGATAATCATATCCAGTGTGAAATGTAACACGGAGTTTCCCAGGAGAATGAAGTTCGCCAAAATGACCAGAGCCTACAGGTTTTTCCCTACCGGACTTATGGTTAAGGTAGACTGGCTGGGTAAGATGGCTGTAGGTAATAATATGATCTCCAAAAGGCTGAACCTTTATGAAAAATTTCTTTCTGTTCGCGATAAGAAATATCTTGACTGGGCGTTTAAAACTATAATAAACTGGGACAGATGCGAGCCTGATACCTCTGTTGTACACATTCATGGTGATGCTGATGAGGTTTTTCCGACGAAGTATGTAAAAGATTATATTCCGGTAAAGGGAGGAACACACATTATGATAATCAATAAGTATAAGTGGCTGAATGAGAATTTGCCACAGATAATATTACAAGAGAACACTAAACTATAGAAATACAATGGAACTAATCAAGAAAACAGGAGTTATTGCTTCGGCAATACTGATGAGTGGAGTGCTGATACATTCGGCTTATGAAAAACCGACGGATGAAACGGCTAAAAAGGAGCATTACGTTCCATCGGAAATTGATTTTGCAGGTGAAAAGACACCTCTTGCTATATCAGATGTTGCGGAGCGTTTTGATCGTGAGCTATTGGTTAATGCCAATCTTGACGCTACTACGAAAATTATTATAAAACGTGCTAACCGTGCATTTCCGGTTATTGAGCCCATATTAAAGAAAAATGGGGTGCCGGACGATTTTAAATATCTTGCGGTTATTGAAAGCGGTTTGGTAAACGTAACTTCTCCGGCAGGAGCAAAGGGAGTGTGGCAGTTTATGCCGGATACAGCCCGTGAACGTGGCCTTGAAGTTAATGACATTGTAGATGAACGCTATGATCTTAAAAAATCTACTGAGGCAGCATGTACTTATTTGCTGAATGCATATAAAAAATTCGGATCGTGGACTTTGGCTGCTGCTTCATATAATGGAGGCGTAACAGGGGTTAATAAGCAGATCACTTTTCAGGGGGTAAGCAATTACTATGACTTACTCCTGACGGATGAAACAGCCCGTTACGTATTCAGGATATTAGCGCTTAAAGAAATTATGCAGCACCCTGAACGATATAATTTTGTAGTGCCGCAAAACGAAATGTATCAGGTTCTTCCTGTAAAAACAGTTGATGTTACAAGTTCAATTCCTGATTTGGCTGTATTTGCTAAGGAACAGGGTATTAATTATAAGATACTGAAGATACATAATCCATGGCTTCGCGACAGGAAACTTGATGTTGCCAGCGGAAAGGGATATATAATAGAGATTCCTTTGAAGGGGTATTAATAGACATGAGAATTGAGATCTTAGTACTAAGATGCTAGATTATTAATCCGGCTACCTACGATAATAAAAAATCCGCTTCTACAAATGTAAAAGCGGATTTTTATTTTCTAGAATCTCATTCTCAATACTAAAATCTAAAGATCTAATCACTATCGGCTATATGTTCTTTAGAAATATCTTTATTTACAGTTATGGTTAAAAGTCCATCAAGGAACGATTTATAATTAGCTGCCAGTGCCTGTTGCGACTGTTCTTTTGATAAGCCAGTGTATACGCCACAGCGGCGAATGTCTACAATCTTACGTTCGGCATCCAGAAAATAGGAGGTAGGGAAGCCTAATGTATGTTTTAGTGCTGCTACGGTTCGGGTATCGGTTTTATAATACTCATGTGCATAACAAACCGTTATTCTGCTACTGAACTTGCGCGCCAGTTTTTTCATTTTATCCTTTCGGTCCCAAAAGAGTACAATTATTTTAACGTCTTTACCATACTTACGTGCCAGCTTGTTTAAAGCCGGAATCTCTCCCTGATTAGGCACGCACCACGATGCATAAGTTAACAGGAATAGAGGTTGCTTTACTGAACTTAGCTTTAGTCGTGCACCTGACGATTTTTTTAGTGTGATATTATCAAAGGTGGTTCCTATAAGTCTGTGTTGTACCAGTGAGTCAAAAAGAAATTGTCCACGTTCAAGATCGCCGGTAACAAAAGCGAGGGTACTCTCTTTCTTGTATTGGGCAAAATTGATTTTTATAGCATTGGAAAAATAAAGACTATCCGGTATTTGAGAAAATACCGTTAATGAAAACAAGAACATTATTATGAGGGTTAATAAATTTCTCATCATATTTGGATAAATAGATGAGTAAATTTAGTTAAAATTTCTGTAAATCGTATAATATTTCTTATTAAAGAACGATGTTTGTGACCTGCTATCAGTGTATTTTATCGATTTGATTACTCAAAGGATAAATAAAAAGCCATCTTTTAGATGGCTTATATAAAAAATGATTCTTTTTGAAGTAATCAGCATTGATGTATTAACTTACGGAAAGAAAAATATCCACTTCGGCATTGTTCCAGTCGGCTGCCTTTTCAGAATAGATTTCAAAATCATAGCCGTAAGCACGGTTTCGGTTTTCCTGTTTCCATATTTCGTGCCATGCATCGCTTATACATTTAGGCATTTGCCCTTTTGCGGTAACAACTTCATAAGTTTGTTCGGGAATGGTAATGGTTTCCATTCCGGCAGGAACTTCAGCATCGTCGGCTACGGGACATCCTATAAAGTAAGCATAGGGTTTGGTATAGTCGCCATCGTAATCGTAATAAACAGCATAGGTGTCTTTATTCAGTTTGCCTTTAATGCGCGGTGCCATAAAGCCACCACTAAAGGTTTGCCAAAGCGAGCCGCAGTCTTCGGCTGCTTTTCCGTTTTCGTTAGTGGTTTTAAAGCCAAGTGATACGCCTATAAGTTTAACGGCAGGTCTTGTAATTGTCATAATTATATTGATTGATGATTTGTAATTAATTTTCGTCAAGCAGATTGTTCTCGCTGTGGGATATGAAGAGTAATGTCTTGCTGTGGTTGGTTATTTCGATAATCAGTGATTGGTTAATAGAAATATATGGAGCTATATCATTATAAAGTTCTATTTTTAATTTTGGTTCTTTTGATTTAAGAAAAACATCTTTTTTATTGCTTACTATTTCATATTCTGTCACTACATATCTTGTTTTTGTTTTCGATTTTAGATCTAGATATATTCTGTAATACTTTTGATATAATAAAATAAAAACCAAAGTGAAGCTAATTAAGGCTATTATACATGTTTCAATAAAATATAGATTGTTTTTATTGAAATAGATATATACGAGATATAATGTAATGAATGCACAACAACTGGTTCCTGTTCTTTTAGCTAATCGCTTGCCTAAACTAACTAGTGATTTTAGTTCTTGCTTATTTTTTTCGCTAAGTGGTAATTGTATTGAGTTGTTTGATATCATACGTCAAATATACTAAAAACAAAAAACCGCCCTTGTGAGGCGGCTTGTTTTAATATCTTCTCTGTTGAACCTGTGGGCCTTTTTTAAGCTGAGCCTTCATCATTGTGATCTGGTCTTTCAGCATTCCCTGTTTGTCAAGTTTCTTGGCTTCGGCTAGAAGCTTCTCTGCTTCCATCTTTTTGTTTTTTGTCATCGCAATACCGGCAAGGTTCAGTTTAGCCATTGCAAGATCCTGATCCATGTTTAGACCAAGCTCTATCGCTTTTTTAAGGTACTTTTCTGCTGCATTCAGGTTTGTCTGAGAGAGCATAAGTCCGTTAAGGTAGTTATAGTAGCCCTGTTGTTTACGTACGAGAGCAGTTTCAGGGTTCTTAATCTTATTAAGTATCTGGGTAGCTCCTTCAAAATCCTGTTTCCTTAATTTAAGGAAGGCCAGAAGGATGTATTCGTTTTTAAAGTACAGCAATACTACTAATGCAGTAATAAGGAGTAAGAATATACCGTTACCGATGTTTCCTTCGGTAAACTGCCAAACGGCTGTTATAACTAATAAAGCTGCAATTACAAGCTTGATATTTTTATTGAACATAGTGTTGTTTTATTTTTGCGAATGCAAAGGTATGAAAACGTAATAAAAGGAGTTGAACTCCTTCTGACTTTTTTCAATTGGCTGCAAAATGACTTTTCGACTACTTAAACAAAAGTCATACCGCAGAGATACACAGAGAAGTCTCAGAGATTCACGGAGTTTTTTAAGTTTCAGGACAATCAGCTTTTTGAGTTCGCTAAGAATTCTGCCTTTGGCAGAATAATTAACTCTGTGTACTCTCAATGTATGCAAAGACTCGGCGAATCTCTGTGTTTGTCCCTCAGAGAATCTTTGTGTTATAACAGAGGGTTTATTTATGCGAAATTTTTTTTAAAAACTTCTTGCAGACAAAAAAAACCTTTGTATATTTGCACTCGGTTTTGGAAAGACGGTTTTCTAATGCCTACGTAAAGATATTCAAATAAGATTTAAAGATACAAAGCAATGAGCAAGAGAACATTTCAACCATCGAAAAGAAAAAGAAGAAACAAACACGGTTTTATGGAAAGAATGGCATCTGCCAACGGAAGAAAAGTGCTTGCTCGCAGAAGAGCTAAAGGAAGGCACAAACTAACGGTTTCTAGTGAGCCAAGACATAAAAAATAATGTTTGAAAAAACATACATAAAGGTGTTACTATTTGTAGGTAACGCCTTTTTTTATACCTAATCGAAAAATAGCCCCGCTTTTACAGGGGCCTTTTTTTGAAAATAAAACACTAAATTTGCAAACGCTCGAAAGAGCAATTTTTTATACAACTTCAGAAAAGATACAATGCCTAAAGACACTTCAATTAAATCGGTTCTTATCATCGGCTCTGGTCCAATCGTTATTGGGCAGGCTTGTGAATTTGACTACGCCGGATCGCAGTCCGCACGTTCAATCAGGGAAGAAGGTATAGAGGTTATCCTGATAAACTCTAACCCGGCTACCATTATGACAGACCCTTCGATGGCTGATCATGTGTACCTGAAACCGCTTACCACAAAATCTATTGTGGAGATTTTGAAGGCTCACCCAAATATTGATGCGGTACTTCCTACAATGGGAGGGCAGACTGCACTTAACCTTTGTCTTGAGGCAGAGGAAAAAGGTATCTGGGCAGACTTTAATGTAAGACTTATTGGGGTTGATGTTAACGCAATCAACATTACTGAAGACAGGGAGCAGTTTAAACAGCTTCTTGAAAGAATAGATATTCCTGCTGCACCGGCTAAAACAGCTAACTCTTTCCTTAAAGGAAAAGAAATCGCTCAGGAGTTTGGCTTTCCGCTTGTAATTCGTCCTTCGTTTACGCTGGGTGGTACAGGGGCAGCTTTTGTGCACAAAGCAGAAGATTTTGATGAGCTTCTTACCCGAGGTCTTGAAGCATCACCTATACATGAAGTGCTTATCGATAAGGCTCTTTTCGGATGGAAAGAGTATGAGCTTGAGCTACTCCGCGATAAAAATGATAACGTGGTTATCATCTGTTCTATTGAGAATATGGACCCAATGGGTATCCACACAGGAGACAGTATCACGGTTGCGCCGGCAATGACGCTTTCGGATAAGACTTTCCAGAAAATGAGGGATATGGCAATCAAGATGATGCGCAGCATCGGAAACTTTGCCGGAGGATGTAACGTACAGTTTGCCGTAAGCCCGGATGAAAAAGAAGATATCGTAGCTATCGAGATCAACCCAAGGGTATCGCGCTCTTCGGCTCTTGCTTCTAAAGCTACAGGTTACCCAATCGCAAAAATCGCTTCTAAGCTGGCTTTAGGGTACAACCTTGACGAACTACAAAACCAGATTACGAAATCAACGTCGGCTTTATTCGAGCCTACGCTTGACTACGTAATCGTGAAAATACCACGCTGGAACTTTGATAAATTTGAAGGAGCTGACAGAACTCTAGGACTACAGATGAAATCGGTAGGTGAGGTAATGGGGATAGGACGTTCATTCCAGGAAGCACTTCACAAAGCGACACAATCTCTTGAGATAAAACGTAACGGACTTGGTGCTGACGGAAAAGGTTACACTAACTATGAACAGATCATTGATAAGCTTACCAACGCAAGCTGGGACAGGGTATTCGTAATTTACGATGCAATTGCAATGGGAATCCCATTGAGCAGAATCCACGAGATCACAAGAATCGATATGTGGTTCCTTAAGCAATACGAAGATCTTTATATCCTTGAGAAAGAAATCTCTACTTACAAAGTGGATGATCTTCCTAAAGAATTACTTCTTGAGGCTAAACAGAAAGGTTTTGCCGACAGGCAGATTGCTCACATGATGGGTTGCCTTGAAAGCCAGGTATACAATAAACGTGAGGAGATGGGTGTTAAGCGTGTTTACAAACTGGTTGATACCTGTGCGGCTGAATTCCAGGCGAAAACACCTTACTACTACTCAACATTTGAAGCTGAGATTGAGAAAGCTGACGGTACAAGATATGTAAGCAACGAAAGTATCGTTTCTGACAGGAAAAAAGTGGTGGTACTTGGTTCAGGTCCTAACAGGATCGGACAGGGTATCGAGTTTGACTACTCTTGTGTACACGGTGTACTTGCTGCTGCCGAGTGTGGTTACGAAACCATCATGATCAACTGTAACCCTGAAACAGTATCAACTGACTTTGATACGGCAGATAAGCTTTACTTTGAGCCTGTATTCTGGGAACATATATACGACATTATCCGCCATGAGAAGCCTGAAGGTGTTATCGTGCAGCTTGGAGGGCAGACTGCTCTTAAGCTTGCCGAAAAACTTGACAGGTATGGCATAAAAATATTAGGAACAAGCTTTGATGCGCTTGACCTTGCAGAAGACAGAGGACGTTTCTCTGACCTTCTAACAGAGCTTAACATTCCTTTCCCTAAATTTGGTATCGCCGAAAGTGCTGACGAAGCATCTAAACTTGCTGACTCACTTGACTTCCCGCTACTGGTTAGGCCATCATACGTACTTGGTGGGCAGGGGATGAAGATTGTTATCAATAAACAGGAACTTGAAGAGCATGTAATTGACCTGCTTAAGAGTATCCCGGGTAACAAGCTGCTTCTTGACCACTATCTTGATGGTGCTATCGAAGCTGAAGCTGATGCGATCTGTGACGGAGAGAATGTTTACATCATAGGTATCATGGAACACATCGAGCCATGTGGTGTACACTCTGGTGACAGTAACGCTACGCTACCTCCATTCAACCTTGGGGAGTTTGTAATGCAGCAAATAAAAGACCACACTAAGAAAATCGCAATTGCGCTTAAAACAGTAGGTCTTATCAACATACAGTTTGCGGTTAAAGACGATATTGTATACATCATCGAAGCAAACCCAAGAGCATCACGTACGGTTCCTTTTATCGCAAAAGCATACGGAGAGCCATATGTAAACTATGCTACTAAAGTAATGCTTGGACACAACAAAGTGACTGACTTTAACTTTAACCCACAGCTTAAAGGTTTTGCTATCAAACAACCGGTATTCTCTTTCAGCAAGTTCCACGGTGTAAACAAGAAACTTGGACCTGAGATGAAATCTACAGGTGAGAGCATCCTGTTCATAGACGACCTGAAAGACGATCAGTTCTACGAACTGTACTCAAGAAGAAAAATGTACCTGAGTAAGTAATATTTCTGATATATTAAAAAAGCCCTGTAATAATCATTACAGGGCTTTTTTTTGTTTTATTTGTTGTAAATCAATGTTTTAGTGTGCTTGAGGCTGTTGTAAAACGTTTTCGTGTTTTGTTTTTCATAAAAATGCTAAATTGATTTCAATGTTTTGAAAATGTTATGTTTATGTAAATAAAATACTATTATATTTGTTAAAAACATCTTAAAACTACTATGAAAAACATTTTACTTATCGCACGCAAAAGTATGCTTTCCATCACATTGTTTTTGGGAGCTGTTTCTTATGGGCAGGTTAACTTTACAGATAGTAACCTTCCAATTTTTATTATTACCACTGATGAAGATCCTGATACAGGACAGCCTGCTGTAATTCCGGATGATCCAAAAGTTTGGGCAAGTCTTAAGATTATTTATCATGCAGATGGATCTCAAAACTACCTAACAGATCAGGATACACCGGAATACTTAAATTATAACGGACGTATAAAGATCGAAACCCGTGGTTCCTCTTCTCAAATGCTGGAGAAGAAACAATATGGATGGACAACCTATGATGCTGGTGGAGCAAAACAAAATGTAAGCCTTTTAGGTATGCCTAGTGAAAATGACTGGATACTTAATGGCCTTGCTTTTGATCCTTCATTAATGAGGGATTATATCAACTATAATCTTGCCAGGGCTATTGGCCAGTATGCTTCAAGAACCCAATATTGTGAAGTGATAATTAATGGGGATTATCGGGGACTTTACATCCTTCAGGAAAAGATTAAGGATGACTCTAACCGCGTTAATATCGAAGAAATTACGGAGGATGATAATTCAGGAGTAAATCTTACGGGAGGATATATCACCAAAGCGGATAAAACTACCGGGGGTGATCCTGTTGCCTGGACTATGGATTCGTATAATGGCTGGACTGATTTTATTCATGAAATGCCTAAACCTGATGATGTAACCACAGAACAGAACGACTATATTCATTCACAATTTATATCTCTTGAAACACTTGCCGGGGCTGATAATGATAATATAGGAAACGGTTATCCCTCGGTTATTGATGTGCCTACTTTTATAGATTTTATGGTAATCAATGAGTTATCATCTAACGTTGATGCCTATCAGGTGAGCACATTCTTTCATAAAGATCGTGGAGGGAAACTTAGAGCAGGACCGGTTTGGGATTTTAATCTTAGCCTTGGGCACGATGAGTTTGGGTATGACAGAAGTCATCCTGATGTATGGCAATTTGATAATGGAGACAATACAGGAGCCAAGTTCTGGAAAGACCTGTTTGATAACGATACTTATAAATGCTACTTCGCCAAACGTTGGAATCAGGTTACTTCATTAGGTCAGCCATTAAATTATGATAGTATTGAAGATTTTATTGATGCAACCGCTTTACTTATTGCAGATGCTGCAGCAAGGGAAAACCAACGTTGGGGAACTGTAGCCAATTTGCAAAATGAGCTTGATAATGTAAAAGATTTTATAGCTGAACGTATAGACTGGATAAATAACAATATAGGTACGTTTACAGCTTGTAGTGATGTGGAGATGCCTTCATTGGTGATAAGTGGAATAAACTATAATCCGGGAGAAGACACTGAATTTCCTGAATCTGACGACCAGGAGTTTATTGAAATCACAAATACGGGATCTGAAAATGTTGATCTTACAGGTGTTTATCTGAGTGAACTTGGTTTGTCCTATCAGTTTCCTGTGGCATCAACCATTTCTGCCGGAGAAAAAATATACATAGTTAGCAATGCTGTTGTGTTTGAGCAAAAGCATGATATCACCGCTTTTGGAGAATATCTACGTCATATGTCTAATAAAAGTCAGAAGCTGGTACTTTCGGATGCTTTTGGAAATAAGATTGATGAGGTTCAGTATACTGATTCATCTCCGTGGCCTGATGCCGATGGTAACGGTAAATATCTTCACCTGACAGATAACGGACTTGATAACAGTCTTGCGTCAAGCTGGTCAGCAAATGAGGATGCTACGCTTTCTGTAAAAACATTTACGGCGGGCACTGTGAAAATATATCCTAACCCTGCAAATGATTTGGTTACAATAGATTCTGTAAATCTTATCAGGAATATAGAGGTGTATGACATGACTGGCAAACAGCTTACTGCTTTATCTCCAGATTCAAACACAATTGTTATTAACTTTGCAAAATACTCATCAGGTATCTATCTTGTCAAAATTACAGGAGAGACAGGTATCCTGACACAGAAAATTGTAAAGCAATAACTAATTTATGAACCTGTTAAGGAAGATAAACGAAAAAGCAAAATCAAGTGATAATACCGGCTTTGGCAGTAATCCATCGGGTTACGGAGGCCGGTTTATAAATAAAGACGGTTCCGCTAATGTAGAAAAGCGAGGGCTGTCTTTTTTTACGAGAACCAGTTGGTATCATACTATGATAACCATGTCAGGTTGGAAATTCATGGGAGTTCTGTTGGCTTTTTATAGCATTGCAAATCTGTTTTTTGCTGTTTTATACTATTTAATAGGTATTGAATATCTAAGCGGGATTGATGCAACAGGATCTGAATTGCTAAAGTTTGGGAAGGCTTATTTTTTTAGTGCCCAAACGTTTACGACAGTTGGTTATGGCCACATTAGCCCAAATGGATTTATGACCAGTGCCCTTGCGGCCACAGAAGCGCTAACGGGATTACTGAGTTTTGCAATTGCGACAGGTCTTTTTTACGGAAGGTTCAGCAGGCCTGTAGCTTATATTAAATTTTCGCACAACGCGCTTATATCTCCTTATAAAGAAGGAAGAGGACTTATGCTGCGTATGGCCCCCTACAAGAATACTAATATTATCGATGCACATGCCAGGATAACTGTAGGTATGAGTGTTGAGGAGAATGGGCAGCTCATTAATAAGTTTTACACTCTCGATTTGGAGATTGTCAATATTAGTGCATTAACACTAAGCTGGACACTGGTGCATAAAATAGATGAGAGTAGTCCTTTTTATGGGTTTACAGAAGAAGATTTTGCTAATGGAGACGGCGAAATCATAGTGTATGTAAAAGCTTTTGATGATCTGTTTAGTGCTACGGTAACTTCTAGTACTTCTTATACTTTCGATGAAATTGTTTATGGTGCAAAATTTAATCTTATGTATTCTGAGAATGATGAAGACACAAAGACAATTCTTCATCTTGACAGGCTCAATTCCTTCAATAAGGTTAAATTAGATTAATTCTCTTCAGCAAATACTAAATGGTATATGCTAAATACTAATTCGTAGCCACACATTGCTAATCAGTAACATTTTGTTGTGCTTTTAGGATTGACCTTTGCATAAAATCAAATCAAACATTATGAAAGGAAAATTACTATTAGCAATGCTGTTTGCTACATTGATAGTAACAGCACAGGAAACTCACCATATCAATTGGTTTATGGGAGTATCATCAACAGAGGCAAGTCTTACAATTAATCAGGGAGACACCGTTGAGTGGACCTGGACAGATGCATTACCACACACAGTAACCAGTAATGCCGGGGGTGCAGAAAGTTTCAATAGTGGAAACGTCACAGGAAACGGGCAAACTTTTTCCCATACGTTTGTGAATGAAGGTTCAACAACTTATAAGTGTAATATTCACTCTATGATGACGGGTACAATTACAGTTAGTGCTGTAGCGGGGATAGGTGAGATTAGTAAAAAAGGATTGGAGTTTTATCCCAATCCTGCGACAGATGTGCTTACAATAAACTCTGAAGAAGTTATTGACAGCATACAGATTTATGATATGAATGGTAAAGAAATTATGAATTCTAAATCAGGTAATACTACAAGTAAGATCTATATGGATAATTATCCTGCCGGTATTTATTATGTAAAGGTTTTTGCAGGAGAAAATGCTAAAGGCATTAAAGTGATTAAAAACTAATTGAGTTGTTAAACAATTGATAGTGTTGTTAAACAAAAGACTCCGGCTTTATGCCGGAGTCTTATTATATAGTTATTAGCTTTTCTTTATAAGTATTTTTTCCTGTGTGAACTGGTATGCCGCGTCCAGAAAAGAAACCATATCTTTCCAGTTAGCATTAGGTTCGTAGTAGTTTGTATAATATTTAAAAGTTTTAATAACCAGTTTATTACCTTCTGTTTTAGCTGAACTTTCAAAACCGCCGGTTGTGTTTTTTATGTTCTTGTTCAGTTTATCAAGACCTGTAACGGTATAACCTTCGGGGATATCAAATATTATCTCCTCTTTGTATGAACGTGGATAAGGCATGTAAATGTTATCGGTTCTTTTGTTTTCTTTCTCTTCAATTTCAGCCTGTTGGCTTATAAGTTTTCCAATTTCAAACACATAGTTTGCACCAGCTTTTTTAAGAAGATGGTTTTTTACGGTAAAGTTTTCAGTAAAGGTAAACGGATCACTTTTTCCAAAACGACCTGTATTGGTAATATTTAATGAATGGTCATCGATAGTGAAGCCAAATTCTGATTCCGCTGATTTCTTAAACTCTTCTTTCTGTTTGTCTTTTAGCTTGTTTTTAAGAGCATCAAATTCTTTCGTGTATTGTTCCTGTTTCTTTTTGTTTTTTACAAGAGAAAGCAACGGGCTGGTTCCATATTTTGTATAGTCTTCATCTACATAGTCAAAAAAGTACATTTTATCCGGTTGTTCGCCGTCTTTGTTATGTCCAAAAAACGAAGATTCTCTTTGAAGTTTAACTTCGGTCAGGTCTGGATTAAGGCTAACATTTATTTTTTGTGCAGTCTGATTCTCTTCATAGGTTGATGATGGCAGTTTTAATGTTTCAATTTTGGTTATTTTCTTCTGCTTTGTCACCTCAATCACATACGCATCACTATTTTCGATAGTAAAAGGAATCTGATCCGCATTTTTGAAAGGAGTGAAAAACTGCAGATATACCGGATTTTCAGTATTTATTTTTAGTAATACCAAAGCGTTATTCTCTATCAGTAAATCTTTGATAGGGCCGTTTACTCTAGGTGTGGCGACAATAATATCATAATCAATTTTATTGTCTTTTAAGAAAGCCATAAAGTGATTGATAAATTGGTATTCCGTACTAAAGAAAGTGGGATAGTAGCCATACAGTGCAAATGGCTCCATGATTTTTGCTTCATTGGCAACAAAAGCTTCTACATAACGGGTATAATATTGATGTCTTGTGTAGTAATATACCTCCTTTACTTTTTCTTCATTGTTTTTAAAGGTCTTTCCTTTTAAAAAGCGTTCTATTTCTCCCAGATCTCCAAATGGCCTGAATTTATTTTGGTAGTAGGTAAGCACTTCATCAGGAGAAACAGTTTTCTTGATTATGCTTTCTTTCTCAGGAAGAAAAGCATTAGCTCTTTCCTCGAAAGCACCGCTACGTGCAAAGTATACCTGGAATTTATAACAAGGCAATTCCACTAACGGATAATACCATCTTGGGAAATCATTCTTTTCTATGTTCTCGGCAGTAAGTTCATACTGACGATCGCTTCCCTTAGTGGTTAGTTGTTTTAGTTCAGGAGCACCGTTATAAGTATTGAAGTTTACAAAAAAGTCATTTTCAGTATTAAATTTTAGTTTTAGGTTCATGATAGGGTATTCATCACCTAAAGTATTTTCAACAGGTTCAAATCCGTATTCCAGGGATGTTTTGAAAGGTTCTACAGAGTAGAAATAATAATCGATAATATCACCTGTTTCAAGTCCTGAAATGGCAATTTTTTTTCTGTCATCAGCGGTTACTGCCTCTTCATCTACATTTATTATCTTTTCAGAACCATCTGGTTTTACAACTTTAATACCCACAAAGTTGGTTCCTTTTTTTACAGCAAAACCTTTTGTAGAATAGAAACGGTCTTTAAATGAGAATTCAGAAAATTCTTTGATTGCTGCCTGATCCAGAAGTTTAACCCTTTTTCGGGTTGATGAGGTGTAAGTTACATTTACTCCAAACTTATGAAAATCGTAGTTTTCATTTTTATAGATAACGACAGCCGATTCGTTTTTCCATTTTTCAGGAATTTCGATTACTGATTTATAAGGGTCATTAGCCCCCCAGAATAAATCTCTTATTTCTTCTTTTTTTTGTGCAAAAGTAAAAGATGCCCAGAGGGATACGAATGCAATTAAAATTCTGGTTTTCATTTAGTTTTTGGTTAGGGTGATTTGGTCGTTATATATTTTCTTAAGAGAAGCAATTGATTGATTCCAGTTCTGGAAGTCGCCTTTTTTTATTGTACAATCATTAACAACAAAATGCTTTTTGTAAATAACAGTGTTTCCTTTCTGTTCATACGAAACACTCATGGTGTATGTGTCATTGGCAACTTTAAATGATTCAGGTAGCCTTGATACTTTGTATCCTTCAGGTATTTCTAATGTTATTACAGACTCATAATCTCTTTTATGAGCAAATTCATAGTCAGATTTACGTTCTTTAAAATCAAGATTGCTAAACTCTTCCATATAGTCAAGATTGACATACATTTCATTATCAAATGACGACACCCTGTTCTTTAGGTTTGCGTTATATTCCATCGTAAGGGTTTTGTCCCTGTTTGTAAGGTCAGATGTTACAATATTAGATACGGAGAAGTTTTTATTGCCCCCTGAAATATAGTACTGAAGAGCATTTTCTTTTTTATCTTTTCTAATGTTGTTATATCCATATAAAAATCCTGAACGGCTTTCACCTTTCATTGTTCCCTGAATTTTACCAACAAGGGCTTCATTTTCAATGCGGAAGTTTGAGGTATAAACTTCTTTATTTGTCGAGGCGGTCATTACAGGGACTTTTTCAATTATGAACTTGTCTCCGTCTTCAATCATCACCTCTTTACCCTGAATCCTTTCTGCATATTCACCAAATGAGTTGTATTTTTCAGTTCCGTCAAGAAAGTATTTTTTACCATCTTTAAAAAGAGTACATATCATATGATTGTCTACCACAAGCGAAGGAATACTATAATTATAGGCGATATGTTTTGTTCCAATCCAGGTAAGCCTTGCATCAAAACCGGCTTCTTTCAGCATTTGTCGTGTAAGGTTGGCCATACCCTTACAATCGCCATAACGTTTTTGGAAAACATTTTGAGAAGCGTCAGGTTTAAATCCAGCAATACCATCTTCAAAAGCAATATAACGGATGTTATCCTGTACCCAGTAATAAATATTCTTTATTTTTTCTTCATCGGTTTTAGCATTAGCAGTAAGTTCATCAACCTTCGCTTTCAGGGTTGAAGGTTTTTCATCCATACTATCAACAAGCGATTTATACCATTTGTATAAATCGGCGGTGCTGTTAAATAGTGTTGTTTGTTTACCATCTTTAGTAAATGATTTTGCAATAATAAGGATGTGAGGATAATTGTAGCTCATTCCCGGAGCATTATCATCTTTAGCAATACCGTCTAAATTTTCAATGGAATAGGTGTAAATGGTGCTTTTAGTCTTAGGATCCGGTTTCTTGTCTTTTTTAATGGTATAGCCTGCAAAGTTGAACTCTCTTATATCTATTTCAAGCCAGCTGGGAACTGTTATTGTAAATTGTTTTTTTAGCGTAGGATAGGTATCATGAAAATACAAAGTGGTAAAATACTTTACATCTTTATATTTTTTTTTAAGCTCGTAATTATAAGTGTAGCCCTGTACAGGAAAATCTACATTCATGTACTTCACCCTGTAATCGTAAAAAAATAAGTCTTCACTTTTGTAAAACTCATCTTTTACAGGAAAGTTTGCAGTTTTATCGTTCCTAAACTTCATGGAAAAACCTTCAAGCTCCGATTCACTATCGTAAAATTCATATTTTTGAATATCAGCCCTGTGGTTGATATTCATCATTTTTTCTTCAATAGTGTGCTGAACCGTAACAGTATTAGAAAGTCCAAACGTTACTTTTTCATCACCCGAAAGTATGACTACATCATCTTTGCTGTATTTTTCCCTTAAATTTTTTGCATGGGTAATGTCTTCGGGAGTTGGATCAACACCTTTTTGTGCTATAGCATACTGATAAGTAGCCACCAGCACCAATAAATGGATTAGGACGCGTTTCATGGTTGGTTTTTAAAACCGCAAGGTATAAAATTTACACTTTTTTTAACGCTTTTTTATGCTAATAATACTTGTTAATTAATAATTGTTGTTTTGTGTTAAATAGTTAAGGACAAGGTGTTTCCATAGTGTCTATCCATTCGGCTATAAGTCCCGAACCTTCTCTGTCAACTATGGTCCTTCCTATTGTAGGCATCATTTCTTCTTTTTTTATAGATATCATTTTAGTATACATAAGCGAATTATTGCTATTTTGAACTTCAATAATATATTTTTCGCCATTTGGCACGAAGTCATGTGGTTCAACGCATATTCCAAGAGCAGTACGATTTGCCTCTGCTGTAAATGAAAAGTTTTCGGGCATAATATCACAGGCTCCTCCCGGCTTATGACAATGGGCGCAATTAATATCAAGATAGGAGCGTACCCTTAAATCAAGTGATTTGGTAGTATCACGCCAGTCTACTGTTGCCAGTGTGTTTTGCGAATAAGTATCCAGATAGCCTTCCTGTTTCCATTTTTCAAGCTGATTTTCTGCGCCGCCAGTATAACTAAAATCCTTAAAAAGATTTTGTGGTTTAGGACCAATAGGGGTATAAACAGTATGACTTGAATGGCAGGTTACACAATCCAGATTGCCGGGTATTTTATAAGCAATCGATTTTTCTTTACCATTGTGCA
Organism: Flavobacterium suzhouense; assembly: GCF_042684765.1. NCBI lineage: Bacteria > Pseudomonadati > Bacteroidota > Flavobacteriia > Flavobacteriales > Flavobacteriaceae > Flavobacterium > Flavobacterium suzhouense. Next base: position 275,022 of record NZ_JBHUMD010000027.1, read on the forward strand.
TCCAGCTAACGTTAACTGTGCTTGCGTTCATGTCAAGGAAGGCTTCAGTTTGTTCATCATTCCATTTATAATTAGCAAATATCCAGCCGCTTGCTTTTTTTATGAGTATACGTGTTTCTATAATCTTTGTTACATTATCAGGTAACACATTTTCATAGTAAAAGTTTTTAATGAGGGCTGCACCAACTGGGAAATTAAGTATTTCACCGTCTGAAGTATAGGTAGCTTTTGTATTTTCCGGCATCCACACAAAACGCTTTTTAAGCGCATAGTCCGTAAAAAGTGAGCTGTTCAGGTCGTAGGGCAGTACTTTATAAGCAGGTTCAAGATTTTTTAGTTCGCCAACAAAGAACTTATAGTCAGAAAGTTTAGGATAGGGTACGGTAGTAAGATCCATTACTACAGGAGATACCTCCTTATATTCTGTTGAATCATCCGATCCACATGATAAAAAGATTGTAAATACAGATAAAACCAGTAAGGCGGCAGCTAAGTAATGTTTTTTCATGCGGTTGGTAAGTAGTTTTTGTTTAACCGCAAATATATAGTAATTAACGAAGTATCAAAAAAAAGACCGGATTATTTAAAATCCAGTCTGATGTTATAATTCTTAAGTTCTTCCAAAGCCTGAGGTGAAGTATAGTCGAATGTTTTAGAGTGCTTGTCATGCTCTTTTTTCTGATTGATGAGTATTACCGCCTTGCAAAAACGGCGTATCTCATCTCCATTACCCAGTATCAGGTGTGGTACTTTTATATTTTTACCTTCCGAATCTTTGGCAACCATCGTAAAGTAAGATGAATTACAGTGCTTTACCTTGCCTGTCTGAATATTTTCAGACTCTACGCGTATACCAACGATCATAGAACTGTTACCCACATAGTTTACCGATGCTTTCATGGTAACAAGTTCGCCAACCTCAATAGGGTTCAGAAAGTCTACAGTGTCTACCGAAGCAGTTACGCAATAAGTTCCAGAATATTTAGATGCTGCCGCAAAAGCAATCTGGTCCATAAGCATAAGGATGTAACCTCCGTGTATCTTACCGCTGAAGTTTTGGTGCGAAGGCAGCATAAGCTCGGAAATGGTAACTTTAGAGGTGCTTACCTTTCTGTATTTGATTTCAGACATTGCTTACGGATTTAATAGGTTAGTATCATTTTCGGCAGCCTCTTCCTCCTGTTGTAATGCACGGTTAAGGATGTTTTCCGGAAGCGACTTCTTGGCTTTCGCGCCCATTTTTTTAAGCTTTTCAATACTTGTAATGATGTTACCACGACCGTCTACCAGTTTGCCCATAGCGTTCTGGTATTCGCTTTGGGCATCCTTCATTTTATTGCCTACTTTGGTCAGGTCGCTCACAAAACCTTCAAATTTATCATAAAGAGCTCCAGCCTGACGGGCAATCTCATAGGCATTCTCCTGTTGTTTCTGGTTGGTCCACATACTGTCGATGGTACGAAGCGTGGCTAATAGGGTAGTAGGAGTAACGATAACTATATTACGTTCAAATGCCTTGTTGTATAGTGTAGCGTCGTCGTTGAGCGCAATGGCAAAAGCCGGCTCCATAGGGATGAAAAGCAATACAAAGTCAGGGCTTTCTATTTTGTAAAGATCATGATAGTTTTTATCGCTAAGCTGGTCTACGTGTCTTTTTATAGAGTTAATGTGCTCTTTCAGGCGTGCTGTTTTAAGCAGTTCGTCTTCTTCATTCACGTAACGCTCATAGGCCACAAGCGACACTTTAGAATCGACTATCATTTTTTTGCCATCCGGAAGGTTGATAACCACATCGGGCTGTATACGGCTGCCTTCATCATTTACATGGCTTTGCTGTACATAATACTCGCGGTCTTTTTCAAGTCCTGATTTCTGAAGTACGCGCTCCAGTATAAGTTCGCCCCAGTTACCCTGCATTTTGGTATCACCCTTAAGTGCACGGGTAAGGTTCAGGGTTTCTTTGCTCATCTGCTCGTTCATATCACGCAGGCCAAGAATCTGTTGGCGTAGTGCGGCATGGTAGTCAATACTTTCTTTGTGGGTATCTTCTACTTTCTTTTCGAAAAGGTGTATCTTTTCCTGAAGCGGAGAAAGTATATTCTTAAGGTTCTCTTTATTTTGTTCGGTAAACTTAACCGATTTCTCTTCAAGTATTTTGTTGGCAAGATTTTCAAATTCTTTGGTGAATTTCTCGCGAAGTTCATCGGTCTCCTGACGTTGCTCGCGCATACGCTCAAGCAGGTTATCAAAATCGGTTTCCTTTTTGGTAAGTTGTATGGCAAGGACATCTTTGGCCTGACGCAGGCTGTCACGCTCGGCATGCGCCTGAACGAGTTGTTTCTCGATGCCTAATAGCTCGTTTTGCGATTGCTGTTTTAGCTGTTCTATCTGCTGCTGAAGACTGTTAGTGCGCTCTTCAGACACTTTTTTATCGGCAGCGGCTTTAGATGAAAATACGATCTTGCCAACGTAAGTACCTATGGCAAGGGCAATAATAAAGGCAAGTAAAATGGAAATAGTATCGGGCATTGATGTAAAATTTGTAAGAGGTAAAAATAATGAAAATACTTCTATCTTTGGGAATCAAACATCGGCAAAATGAATTTGAAATTATTAATATATCTAATTATTAGTTTTGTCTTTAGTAGTGGCTATGGGCAAAAAATAATTGTCAATAAGGATATAAAAGTTACCGAAACAGAAATTTTAATAAAGGAAAAATATCCTAGTAATGGTAGGCTTTATTGCTATGATATTATAAAAAATGATACCATAACTATTTATGTTAGTAAAGTTGGGCTAGCTGGGGACACGTTTAAATTAATTATGGTTAATGGAAAAGTCATTCCAAAAGTTGTTAAGTGGACAGATACAAATTCATATGATGGTAAATCGAGTGTTGAGCTTGAAAATGCAAATTATAAACTTGAAATAAATGATACCATTTTTAAGTCTGGCGATACATTGAAGGCAAAGTTTACAGTTGCGACTAAAAAACATAGATATTCAGAAAAGAAAAAACTTACCGGGGAGATTTTTCATATAATCGGAGGTAATCAGTATGAATGGATAAATGGTAAGGCTGTACATAACTGGTGGTGGAAAAATGGGAAGCAGGATTTTACTACTCAGAAATCAAAAGAAGATTAATTAAAAAACCCCAAATTCAAAACATATAACCATGTCACAAAACTACGTATCCTTTAAAAAATATCCTGATGCCAAAGAGGCTCGTGCCATACAGCAATTACTTATTGATAATGGTATAGAATGCACTTTTATAGATGGCGGGTCAGTAATGGGAAGCGCTATGGCTGGCGAATTATCTAAGGAATATGAATTGCAGTTGCACCCTGATAATTTTGAACAGGCACAAACACTGCTTGAAAAGGAAGCCGAAGGTATGATAGCTAATCTGCCGGAAGATTATTATTTGCTTTCTTTTACCAATGAAGAATTGCATGATGTTGTAGTAAAGCATTATGAATGGAGCGAATTTGATTATATGCTTGCCCGTAAGCTTCTGGCTGAGCGAGGCCACGGGATTGATGATGCACATATTAAAAGCATGAGGATGGAAGAACTCAATCAATTGGCTAAGCCTGAAAAAGATCAAAAAGGATGGGTTATAGCTGGTTATGTTTTAGCGCTTCTGGGAGCATTTTTAGGGATAGTTACTGGTTATGTTTTGTGGACTTCTCAAAAAACACTTCCTAATGGCGAGATGGTCTATACTTATAGCAAAAAGGATCGTAAAAGCGGGAAAAATATATTTATTCTGTCTATTGTAATGGCTTTGATTTATATTACCCTTCGTTTTTGGCCAAAGGAATAACAGATTATTCAGAAAAGCTTTCGTAAAAAAATATTTAACATGCCCTGCCAATGAAGTGATGCACTTTTTGGCAGGGCATTTGCGTTAAATAAATGTGAATATGGTTCTTATAACTTTAAAAATTTCGCCTAATCTATATGGAAAGCATCAGGATCTTTTTGGTTCTTGCAGCATGGGGCTGCACACTGCCTGCTTTGGCACAAAAAACATTTGGGTCGGATAAATACACAGCAATGTGCAACTATTATGGTGAGACTTCGGCCAAAGCCATATACATAAAACCGGCAAGCCCGGTAGCGGAGAAAGTGGTGCAGGATATTATGTCGGTTATTGGGCTTCGTGCTAATTTTGAGTTGCGTGCTTCATCCGATATACCTACAGCCGCTGCCGTAATTAAAAAGGGGAGTCGATATATATTGTACAATCCGAAGTTTATGGGAAATATCGTTTCGGCAACAGGAAACCAATGGACTGCTGTGAGCATTATGGCGCACGAGATAGGGCATCACCTAAACGGACATACGCTGGATAATGAAACGAGTAAACCTGCCACCGAACTGGAAGCTGATGAGTTCTCTGGATTCGTACTTCAGAAAATGGGTGCCTCACTTACCGATGCACAGGCCGCTATGGCTGCCATCGCTTCGATTAAGGGTTCACATACGCATCCGCCCAAACAACAACGCCTGACAGCCATTGCTACAGGGTGGAGCAGGGCAGGAGGAAAAATTACTACTACGGCAGTTGCGGCCAGTCAGCCTGCAACTCCTAAAACTATAGCTGCCGTACCTGCACCTGCACCGCAGAGAACAGAAACAAAAAGTTTAACCCGCGCTGAAAAAATTGCCCAAAGCGCAAAGTATGACAAAAATGTGGTATCGGAAGCTTATTTTGCTTCAGATCCCAACGGAAAGTACTATGTTACCTCAAAAGGAAACCTGGTACAGGTAGACAGGGATAAGGTATATCTTATTGGCAGCCTCACGCAGTCAAACAAGCCCGGTTACAAAATGATGTGGACAGATACCGATTTAAATACGATTTATATCGGTTCAGGAGGAATGTTGGTAAACAACTACGGGAAGAAAATAGGTTACCTTAAAACAAGAAAATAAAATGCTTATTGTTTTGACACTACTGCTCATTAAACGACTGAGCCGTAAAAGATTTGCCTCGCTGTAGCGAGGCTTTTTTAGTTATATCGCAGAGATACGTAAAGATATCCCAGAGTACCACAAAGCTCTTTAGGTTTTTGAGCGCACAAATTTTCTGCCATAGGCAGAATACCTCTGAGGCCTCTATAATTAAAACTTGGTGTATCTCCGGTTAACTTAGTATATCTCTGCGGTACAAAAAAGTAAATAATTGAACCTCACTCTTAACATATTGTTCTGATTAGCAATCTGAATTTTAAGTAAATTGCAGTAAAAATCAGTCATGCAAAAGAGTATTCTTTGGAGCGGAATAGAAAATGATACCGATGAACATTGCGCCATTAATTTTTTGAGTAATGCCATTATGGTGCGCTCTGAAATTGAAGGCTGGGCGCATAGTATTCCCGTGTATGCTGATTACACTCTGAAACTCGATTTGCAATGGAATGTACTGGAATTTGATATCCGTTTTCATGATCGTGATACGCAGCATCATTATCATTTCTTTCGTGACGGAGAAAGTAACTGGACTGATGTTTCAGGGAAGGCCTATCCTGAATTTAAAGGATGCAGTTATATAGATATCTCGCTTTCACCTTTTACCAATTCACTACCCATAAACGGGCTGTTTCTTCCGCATGGCGAAAGTGAGCAGATAGATGTTGTTTACATAGACATACTTGCGAATGTAATACGAAAAGACCAACAGAAGTATACAAAATCCGGACATCACCATTACACATTTGAGAATGGTGCAGGCAATTTCTCTGCTGATATTCAGGTGGATGATGATGGCTTTGTAACACACTACCCCGGATTGTTCAATATGATTCAAACCAAATAACCTTTTATGGATATACAACAGATACAATCGTTAGAAAACAGGCTTATTGAAGCTATGAAAACAAGCAATGTTAATGAACTTGACATTCTGATTGCCGATGATCTTATGTTTACTTCACATACCGGACAGCTCTTTACCAAACAGGATGATCTTGATGCCCATGCTTCAGGGAATATTGAAATCTTTGACATTATTCCGTCAGAACAAAAAATAAGGATCGAGGCCGACGTTGCTATTGTTTCGGTTCTTCTTGAAATCAGCGGCTCCTTTTTTGGCAGTACCGAAGTAGGTTTCTTTAGATTCACCCGTATCTGGAAAGAGCATGGCGATAAATTGCAAATTATCGCGGCGCATTCTACACAGGCGGTAAGAGAACAGGTGCAATTAGATTAAGTAATTACTAATGCTTAAATTTGAAGAAAATTGCCTCTCATGAATATTAAAGTAATCGCTTTCGATGCCGATGATACCCTTTGGGTAAACGAACCCTTCTTTCAGGAAACCGAACACAAATTCTATGAACTGATGGCGGATTACCTTCCGCAGCACAGCATTGCCAAAGAGCTTTTTAAGATAGAGATCGATAACCTCGATGTATATGGTTATGGCATTAAGGCTTACATACTGAGCATGATTGAGGCGGCAATAAAGATTTCGGAAAATACAATCAGTATCGAAGCAATTGCCAAGATCATTGAATATGGTAAGGAGATGCTTGAAAAGCCTGTAGACTTAATAGAAGGTGTTGATGAAGCGTTGAAAACATTGCACGGAAAATACAAACTGGTTGTGGCTACTAAAGGCGATCTTAAAGATCAGCACAGAAAGTTACACGATTCAGGACTTGGACATTATTTTCACCATATCGAGGTGATGTCTGACAAGCAGAAGATAGATTATGAAAAGATGCTGAAACGACTTGAAGTAGAACCTTCGGAGTTTTTAATGATAGGGAACTCCCTTAAATCTGATGTGTTACCGGTGCTCCAAATAGGTGGGCATGCCTGTCATATTCCTTTTCACACTACCTGGCTGCATGAACAGATAGACCATACTATCGAACATCCTAATTTCAGGGAAGCAGAGAATATCGCAGAGTTATTACAGCTTTTAATGAAATAGATGGAGCCTCATTTTTTTGCAACAGCGGAAGATTTCCGCAACTGGCTTGATGCAAATTCTGAAAAGGAAACCGAACTGCTTGTTGGTTTTTATAAAACTAATAGTGGCAAGCCAAGTATTACCTGGCCCGAATCGGTAGATCAGGCATTGTGTTATGGCTGGATAGACGGGGTTCGAAAATCATTAGGAGAGGAGAGTTATACCATACGTTTTACGCCAAGAAAGCCTACAAGTATCTGGAGCGCGATTAACATCGATAAAATGGAAAGCCTTTTAAAACAGGGCCTGGTAAAACCTGCCGGACTTGCAGCTTATGAGAAACGTAAGGAACATAAATCAAGAGTATATTCGCACGAACGCACAGAAGACGCTGTATTGCCCATTGAAATGGAAAAACAGTTTAAAGCCAACAAAGTTGCATGGGATTTTTTCATGGCGCAGCCACCCGGTTACCGTAAGGTAATGCTGCACCTTATTGTTTCGGCAAAACAGGAAAAGACCAGACAGTCCCGTTTTGAAAAACTGCTGAATGCGAGTATGGAAGGGAAGCGGATTACCTGATTTATAGGTATAGGATTACACTTTTTTGATTATATTTGAGTTTATCTATATAAACCTTAAACCCAACCGGACATGAAAAAAACGTTTCAAATTTTAGCGCTTTTGGCAATAGGAGTATGTTTTGCATTTTCATTGCCTAATAAAGGAGAGCCTAAACGTGTTATTAATGTAGTTATTGATGCGGGGCACGGTGGCAAAGACCACGGAGCGACATATAATGAGTTTGCTGAAAAGCAAATTACCGATGCAATTACTTCAAAAATTAAGGTATTAAATAACGATAAAGAAGTTGTATTGCATTTTACACGTCAAGGCGACGAATTCACAGATCTTAGTAAACGTGTAGCGACTGTAAATACCATAAAACCTGATTTGATGCTGTCATTGCATGTAAATTACACAAAACATGATGAAGCCTCAGGGATGGAGTTTTATGTAAATAAAAATGGAGTAAACGGGGAGAAGTCGGATATGTATGCTACCCGATTATCGGATAAATTTAAAGATAAAGGATTTAAGGTAAGAGGGGTAAAAACCGCACCTTTTTGGACGCTTACAAAGTCAGAAGTACCTGCTGTTCATGTAGAGTTAGGTTTCCTTTCTAATGAAATTGACAGGGGATACCTTACCAGTGTTGCTTCTCAAAATGAAATAGCAGGAATTGTGACCGAATTTCTTAATGAAATAAAATAATTATCTAAAAAATGGCAGAGCAAAACTATAAGAACCATATCCGCTTTTATACACCACATCATTTTGTTTTTTATCCGGTTATGCTGGTGTTTATCATAGCTCCGGTATGTTTTGCTTTTTGCGATAAAGCCAATACACTATTGTGGCTATTTCTGTCTGCAGCATTTTTTGCTATTACGATATTAAGTTTTATGCTTCGTCAGCATTATGCGCTTACGTTGCAAAACAGGATCGTATTGCTGGAACTTCGCTATCGCTTTTTTGCTACTACCGGTGAGCGACTTGAAATGTACGAAGGCATGTTAAGCGAAGGGCAGTTGTTTGCCTTGCGATTTGCACAGGATGATCAGTTGCTTGACCTGATACGGAAAGCAATTAATGAAGAGCTTTCACCTGATGCTATTAAGCGTTCCATACAAAACTGGAAAGCCGATGATAATAGAGTATAAATATAAAAGCGGGACAAATTTAATTTGTCCCGCTTTTTTTGGATTAGGTTGGGAAAATATTCTACATTATTCTTACCTCTAATCCCGTATTTAAAAGTCATCGTTGTGAGGGTTTCGTCCGTCATTATATTCACGTCGCTCTTCATCTCGGCCTTTGTAGTAATCGCTAGATGAAACATCTCTTTCTTCTTCACTATGGGATCTTCCCGGGCTGCGCTGCATCTGGTCGTTTTGGTTCCAGTCATTGTTTTCTGTACCGCGGTTAGATGATGTGCTACCCATTCTTCTTTCTTCTTCCCAGTTTTCCTGGTCTTCATTGTTGGTTTTTGAAGCTCTGTCGCGGGCATTTGCGTCGAAAGTATTTGATCTTTCCCTTTCCCTCATTTCATTTTGGTCAAGGTCACTTTCATTCCATTCGTTGTTGCGGCTACCCATACGTTTTGATTCGTTTTGCTCTCTGTTTTCGTCCTGACGATCGCGATTATTCCAATCGCGGTTGTCGTTGTTGTTTGTTTGCATAATTATATATTTTGGTATTAATATTCCCGTTTGTTTGTTGCTGTTTTACCGGTAGCTATTTTCTGAGGCGTTTTAGTTGCCGAAGCCATTTTAGCTGCTCCTTTTTCTGCCTCTGCCATTTTTTTCTTCAGGACAGAATCTTTTGGTTCTACATCATGATCTTTAGGCTTGCTTGATACTTTTGGTGCCGGTGTCTGATTTTTATCTTTCATAGTTTTAGTTGCTTGAGGTTGTATTACAAAGTTCGCCACGACAAAACAGGCAGGGATATTAATTAACGTTATCTTTTATCCGAAACGTTATAAAAAGCTTTAACAATCTGTTGGTTACGTAGCAAATAGGGAGATTTACAAATGTATTTTTCTTTTTTATTAGTAAAGTTTAACAAAGCATTCACGGGTGTTTAGCACAAAAGATATGGTGTAATCTTTAAATTAGAATGTGATTAACAGGTGATTACTGGTAAAAGTTTTTTCAAAACGACTTTTATTCGTACTTTAGGTAGTAACTAAACCAATATTAAAACTATGGCAACAAACAAATGGGTGCTGGATCTGGCACATTCTGAAGTTCATTTCAAGATAAAGCATCTTGTAATTTCTACGATTACTGGTGCTTTTAATATCTTTTCCGGCACATTAACAACAAAAGAGCACGACAATTTTGATAATGCCGATATTAAATTTTCGATAGATGTGTACAGCATCGACACAAACAATACAACAAGGGATGAGCATCTTAAGTCGGATGACTTTTTTAATGCTGATATCTATCCGCAAATCGATTTTAAATCTACTTCGTTTAAGCATCTGATGGGCGATAAATATGTACTTAACGGAGACCTGACGATAAAAGGAATTACCAAAAATGTAAGGCTTGATGTTCTTTTTGGTGGAGAAGCTAAAGACGGTTTTGGAATAAACAGAGTCGGTTTTGAGGTTACAGGCCTTATAAACAGAAATGATTTTGATATTCATGCTCCTGATGTGACTGAAGCGGGAGGCCTTGTACTTGGTGAAGATATAAAGCTACTTGCCAATATACAGTTTACTAACGAGACAGAGTAAAAAATAAAGAGCCACGAATTATTAAAATTTGTGGCTCTTTATCTATTTTCTTTTAGGCTTATGCGTGTCTGAATTATAATCACGGTTTTCGGCCGTTTCCATGTCTTCTTTCTCATTAGTTGTACCGCGGCTTTTGCTCACAACTTTACCATCATCACGTGAAGTCTTGTCGTTTTGGCTTACCGGAGCCGCTTTCTTTTCATCCACATCGCGGGCGCGTTTTACAACTTCAGTATCGCCATCTGTGTCCTTTTCGACTTCCGGCGTAAGTTTTCCTTTAGAAGGATTATAATCCTTAGGTAGGTTTTCGCCACTAAAGCCTTCGTTTCGTTTACTTTTCTTTTCCTGATTGTTCATTTTTTTAGAACCCAGGTCTTTCGGGTCGTCGGTTCCTGATATCATAGCAATTGATTTTAGGTTTTATCTGTAATTCACAAGGAAGTTATGATACGATCTCACAATCTCATTTACAGAGCGTTCTAACGACGGTTTCAGCGTATCATAACCATCTTTAAGGTCACCATCATTATCAAAGTAGTCCGGTAACTTATATTTTACAATTACATCATTAGCTGTATAAATATCATTCACAACAAAATGAAGTGAATAATAATTACCGTGAAAACTCAATTTCATAGAATATGCAATGTTGTAATTAAAAGTCTCTCCTTTATTTCTAAGAAAAAAAGCATTTTTTTTAAAGGCGCTTATAACCATACTATTTGAGGTAACATTACTGGCATCATACCCTTTAATCCTCAAATTAGTTTCGGCTGCCCACATCTTAGAAAGTTCAATTAATTTTTCATTTGCGGTAGTAGGTATTGTGCCTTCAACTGCATCAAAACCTTTTGGGGTGAGTTCAAGGACCGGTGCCTGGGCATGACCGGTAAATATTATAAAAAAACATAATAAACAGAATAGCTTTTGCATGATTAAGCCTTTTTAAGCGCTTTTTCAAACTCATCTTTTATCATTCCGTTGGATAAAAGAAAAGGCTTCTTATCTATGATTACATTTATAGTATCCCCTTCTATAGAATAGGAACCTGCAAATTTTCCAAGCGGAGTATCGCCTTCAAAACTGCCCTGTGATTCATTGCCGGCAAACTGTCCTTTGCTTCCTGCAGCATTTTTTATTTTTTCCAGAAGCTGTTTTTTATCTCCCGGATAATTAAGTGAAAACTGATTAGCCATTATAATAGGTTTTATATTACATGTAAATTTAAACATTACAAAACCTACTTTATGTTTAGCTTTTGTTAAAGCTGAAAATCGTTTACAATAAACCCTCCTTTACCAGTATCGAAACGGATACTTTTGTCGTTGAATAATTTGTCAAAAGCATGATTTTCTATGAGGTATTCAGGAGTTCCCTGAACCACATCATTACTTGTCATAACAACAATCTGGTCACTTAGCTGCAATGCAAGATCAAGGTCGTGGGTAGAGTATAGAATGCATTTACCGGTTTCTGAAGCCAGTTTTTTAAGCAGTCTGATAAGGTTTACCTTATGTTGAAGGTCGAGATGGGTTGTAGGCTCGTCGAGAACTATTAGAGGTGTGTCTTGTGCCAGTGCGCGTGCAATAAGCACCTTTTGTAGCTGGCCATCACTAATTTCAAAATGTTTTTTGTGGGATATATCTTCAATCTGGGTAAGTGATATAGCTTTGTTTACGCTGTCAAGATCTTCGGGACTCAGTTTGCCCAACCAATTGGTGTAGGGCTGTCTTCCTAATGCGACCAATTCAAAAACGGTGAGGTTGCTTGGCGGAAGGCTTTCTGTAAGTACGACAGCAAGATTTTGTGCCAGTTCAGAAGAACTATAACCGTTAATATTTTTGTAGTTGAGCTGTACTTCGCCCAGAAGTGGTTTTTGTATGCCAGTAAGCGTTCGCAATAGTGTAGATTTACCAATACCATTGGCTCCAATCAGTGCTATCAGGTTTGATTCCTCAAATGCCAGATTTATAGCCTGTGCAATAGTTTCATTTTGTTTTTTATGCTGATAGCCAATGCTGAGGTCTTGTGCCGATAATACGATTTTCTTTTCCATAGTTATACCGGTTTGTGTTTTCGCATCAGTAGCCATATTACGATTGGCGCGCCAATAATTGATGTTATGGCATTGATAGGTAATACATATTCACTGCCGGGCATTTGTGTAAAGGTATCACATACAAGTAATATGATGGCACCTGACAGTATGGTTCCTACATACAAAATCAGATGACTACTTGTTTTAAATACAAGTTTTGCAATGTGCGGAACCACAAGCCCCACAAAGGCAATAGGCCCGGTGAACGCTGTAATTGTTCCGGTCAGCAGGCTGGCTGCCAGTATGATGATGAATCGTGTTCTTTTAAAGTTGATGCCCATACTTTTAGCGTAGCGTTCGCCCAATAGTAGTGCATCCAGTGGTTTAATACAGATTGCAGAAAGAAGTAATCCTGCGATACACACCACGGCGAGTATAATAATATGTTCCCAAGGGAGGTTTCCAAGGCTTCCTAACGACCAGAACGTAAATTTCTGCAATTGCTCTGAAGTGCTAAAAAAGGTAAGTACGCCTACTATGGCTCCTGTAAAACTTGAGAACATAAGCCCAATAATAAGTATGGCCATAGTATCTCTAAGGCGCTGTGAAACTACCAGTATGGCAAGTAATACCATAAAGCTTCCGGCAGTAGAGGCTAATACAATTCCGTAAGGCGAAAGAAAGAAACCGGCAAGGATTCCCGGTAAAAATCCGGCTCCCAATATTACAAAAGCAACGCCAAGACTTGCGCCGGAACTTAGTCCCAACACGTCGGGACCCGCAAGAGGATTACGGAAAAGTGTCTGCATTAATAATCCACTGACGGACAGTCCCATTCCTGCCAGCAATGCTGTTAAGGCTTTAGGTAACCGATAATGCAGTATAATATATTCCCAGGTAGATTTTGAAGCTTCACCACCTGTAAGGCTATGCACAACATCGATAAATGGAATCTTTACTGAACCCAGGCTTAGGTTGAGTAAAAATGCCATAACAAGGGCAATGCCCAGTATAATGAAAATTGGTATGTTCCTCTTCTGACTGTACAAAGGGTATTATTTTAATTTTTCAAAAAAGTAAGTCTGATATCCGGGTAGCAAATCAGGATGAAATATAGCTATCAGGTCTTTCAGTACAAGATCAGGACGGTTAGGAGCAAGCTCATAATAAATAAGTCCGCCTTTAGCGCCTTTTTTGCTGCTGTACGAATATACGTTTTTTGTCTTGAAAGCTTTAAACTGAGCATAATGAGGATTAGCATCGGTCATTTCCTTAAAAGTAGTAAACTGGCTTGGGCCAATCCAGTAGTCGGCATTTTCAGCTTTATCCAGTACGGTTTCAAAAGCAAGATTAAGACTTCCTGTTCCTTCAGAGTCAGCCCAGAGATAGTCTGATTTAGCATCTTTCAGAAATAAAGCAGCCCAGCTTCCGCCTTGCGGCAAATACCAGTGATCCTGAAACATAGCACCACTTAATACCGTTGGTTTTGATGTAGCTTTTTTAGCTAAAACAAGAGCTTCGTTATAACCTTTTTCAATGTCTGCGAAGAGTTTATCTGCCTTATCTTCCTGATCATATAGTGCCCCAAAGAATTTTATCCATTCCGCTTTACCCAAAGGAGTCTGCTCTGTCCAGTCGCCGTTATACAATACTTTAAGGCCGCTTTTCTCAAGCGTTGTAAGCGATTTGTTATTACTGCTTATACTAAAGCCCACTACGGCATCGGGGGCAAGGTCGATCATTACTTCGGTATTCAGGCTTTCATTGGCTCCGGCCTCTTTTACTTTTCCGGCATCAATGCGCGCCCTTACTTTTTCAGATGATATAAAGTCGGTGCTTGGGAAGCCAACAAGGGTGTTTTCTACACCTAATGCTTCCAAAGATGGTATGTGGGTTGTTGAGGTTACCACCACTGTTTTAAGCGGAACCTGAACGGTGGTATACTGCTTAAGGCTATCAGGAACTATGCCTCCTTTTTTTAGCATTACATAGGTAAAAACATCTTTAGCTTCCGGCCACGGATTGGTTACTTTAACCACTGTATAACCATCATAGCGATAAAGCTGTAGTCCTTGTGCATGCGTTACAGAATTTACGGTAGCAGCATTTTTTGTGACACTTTTTTCAGTATTATTTTTACAGCCGGCTATTGCCAATACTACAAAAAGAAAGAGGTAATATGCGTTTCTCATAAAAAATATTCAGTGAATGCAAATGTATAAATTAAATATTTCAACAATAATACTATATTTGCACGACTTAAGGTTGTGGTGTTTTTTGTTGAGCATCACATTAAAAGGGAATCAGGTTTAATGCCTGAGCTGTTCCCGCAACTGTAAGCTTATCCGCTGCGGCGGAGGCTGTTGTTAACTGCAAACCACTGCGCGCTGCGGCGTGACGGGAAGGTAAACAACAGTACGCAAGCCAGGAGACCTGCCTTAGGAATAACCAATATCGGGCCTTCGGGAAAAAAGGCTTACGGATTATGATACTGAAAAGATCCACATTATTCATTTTACTTTTCCTGTGCCAGTATTTAACGGCGCAAAATGATACTATTATCCTAAAAGGGATTATAATATCTGATACCCAGTTAAACAATTTCTCAGATTCTCAATCGGTACAAAAGCTAAGTGATTCGGTTATTGGCAGGAATGCTACTTCGCTTACTTCACTTTTAAATTACAATACCAATATCTATTTTAAGGAAAATGGTTTAGGAATGGTTTCGTCGCCATCGTTCCGTGGTACCACAGCTTCTCAGACTGCCGTGGTATGGAATGGTATAAATATTAATTCGCAGCTTAATGGGCAAACCGATTTTAATGTTCTTAATACTCGTGATTTTAATAACATCAGTGTAAGGGCAGGAGGAGGAAGTGTTGCTTATGGCAGCAGCGCAATAGGAGGGAGCATTCACCTGAATAACGATCTTTCTTTTGGTAATCGCTTTAATAACAGTTTGCGTACGGATTATGGTAGTTTCAATACCGTAGGGGTAAATTATCACGTAGATGCCGCAACAGAAGATTTTACAGCCAATGCCGGTATCAGCCATAACAGTTCCGATAATGATTATGATTATCCGGGGACCAATAAAACAAACGAGAACGGGCAGTACTATAATACCAGTCTGAATATCGGTATGGCCTACAAGCTGAATCAAAAGAATATATTACGCTTTTATGGTTACCTGTTTGATGGTGAAAGGCATTTTTCAGGAACGCTTGCGGCGCCTTCACGAAGCAAATATCAATCGACTGACTCCAGAAACCTTGTAGAGTTGAGCGGTTATTTTGGCAAATTTACTTCCAGATTGAAAGGAGCATACCTTTATGAAAAATATAAGTATTACGAGAATTACAAGAATGATCTTTATACGAACGGTAACGTAAAGACTTATATCGCCCGATATGACCTTACTTATGATGTTTCTGAAACGATAAAGCTGAATACCATACTGGATTATACCCATAACAACGGCGAAGGCTCGGATATCATCCATAAAAAAAGGGATATAGGGTCTGCCAGCCTGTTGATGAAGCATGAACTGACAAAGAGGTTTAAATATGAACTGGGTGTTCGTAAGGAAATAACCGATAGTTATGAGAGCCCGGTGCTGTTTTCTTTAGGTATAAATACGCTGATAAATCGTTTTTATACTATAAAGCTAAATGCTTCCCGTAACTTCAGAATACCAACATACAATGATCTGTATTGGTCGGGTAGTGGTAATCCTAACCTGAAACCTGAAAGTTCCTATCAAGCCGAGTTGGGGAACGAATTCAGATTTAAAGGACTAACCTTAAGCGTTACCGGATATTACATAAAAATGCGTGATATGCTGCAATGGACACCGGGAACTAACGGTATCTGGTCACCGGGAAATGTTGGTAAGTCTAAAAGCTATGGCGTTGAATCGATACTTAACTGGAATAAAAAGCTTGGCGCCGGACATGTTGCTGTAACCGGAACGTATGCCTATACCATTTCCCGTAAGGATGAAACTGATAAGCAGCTTATTTATGTGCCATTGCATAAAGCCACTGCCTCAGTAGCTTATAGCTATAAAAATGCATCGGTATATTACCGTCATTTATTTAATGGAGAAGTGTTTACGTCTTCGGATAATAAATATAGCCTTGATCCTTATAATGTTGGGAGTGCAGGTGCCGAATATACTATAAAAGCATTGAAAGGCATTGATGTGGGGGTTCAGGTTAATAATGTATGGGATGAGGAATACCTCGCCTATGAAGTAAGACCTATGCCCGGACGCAACTATACTATGTATCTTAATTTTAAATTTTAAATAACATGAAACTACACAAACTAATCTTAACAGCTGTAGCGGGTTCGCTATTGTTCGTGTCATGTAGCGATGATGATAATAAAGATGTACCATCTGGAGCTTATGACAATGGAGTGCTTATCCTTAACGAGGGCGGATTCCTTAAAGGTAACGCTTCGGTATCTTTCCTTTCTGAAGCAGCAGGTGCTCAGGTTGAGAATGATATCTTTTCATTGGTAAACGGTGGTGGTCTTCTTGGCGATACAGCACAGGATATGGGCTTTAACGGTGATCTTGCTTACATCGTTCTTAACGGATCTAACAAAATTGAAGTTGTAAATCGTTACACTTTTGCAGGGGAAACAACTATTTCAACAGGACTTGTAAACCCAAGATATATTGCTTTTGCTAACGGTAAAGCTTATGTTACCTGTTGGGGTGATGCTACTGTAGCTACAGATGATTATGTGGCGGTTATAAACCTTGCTTTAAATACTGTGGGTGCTACAATTCCTGTAGCTGAAGGCCCTGAAAGCATTGTAGAAGAGAATGGTAAACTTTATGTTGCTCACTCAGGTGGATACAACTACGGTAATACTGTTAGCGTAATCGATGCTTCAAGCAATACGGTTACAAAATCAATCACTGTTGGTGATGTGCCAAATTCATTAGAGGTAGAAAATGGTAATCTTTATGTATTATGTGGAGGTGTTCCTTCATGGGGAGAGGTTGAAACAGCAGGAGAACTTAATGTTATCAGCCTTAACAACAATACAGTAACCAAAACTCTTGATTTTGCAGCGGCTACACACCCGTCTAACCTTGTTATAGAAGATAATAACATTTTCTATACTATTGATAACGGTGTATATTCAACTCCAATAGCTTCAGGTTCACTTCCTGCTTCTCCATTATTCACAACTGCTGATCAGGGCGTTTATGGAATTTATGGATTTGCTGTAGAAGATGGACGTATTTACGTTGCTGATGCAGGTGATTATAATGCTGCCGGTAAAGTTTATATTTACTCTGCTGCAGGAGTACTTCAAAATGACTTTGTAGTTGGAGTTATACCTTCAGGTTTCTATTTTAACGACTAAGAATGTTCTGATTTTTCTGTTTAGTTAAATGAGCCGGCAGAGGGTTTAGCTGCCGGCTCGAAACAGAAAACTTCATAATAATTGCTATCAGAAAGATTTACAATTCTGTCTGAAACAAAAAAGGCTTTCACATTGTGAAAGCCTTTTTCAGTTATACTCTATTTATTGTAGTTGTTTCATAAGACCTAAAGAACTTTCCGGCATTTCTTCAAGGTACATTTCGGTGCCAAAGCGGCGCAATTCTTTTGTGCCTTTAAAACTTTTGAATTCTTTAGAAGGTCTTCTGCGGTCAGGGCTGCCTGTTCCTGTTATTAGGCCAATAGCTTCTGCAAATAATGGTTCAGCAGGATCACCAATAACACCAAGGTTACCATAGCTTTCTTTGTGCTGAATGTCCGGTACTATACCAGAGCTGTATTCACCAAAACCGGCTTTGTTTACAGTTCTTAACACAATAGGCTGCATTGCATAGCGGTGGCTTCCATCTACATCTTTTTTAGTGAAGTCCGGCGAGTCATACAAGGTAACAGAACCTACATTTTTTCCTATTGTAGTATCACCTATCTGTGTAACGGATATATACGGTTTTAAACAGTTTACAACAAGTTCACTAGCCGATGCTGTTGATGCGGTAGTAATAATGTATACCCTGTTAAGATTAAGGCTGTTGATAACTGTTCCGTTACTAAGTTTATCAGTAAAGTTATTTACCAGTGCCTGCGGATTGTTACTTTCATAATACGCCTGAAGTTTACTATTCCATTGTTGTTTAGCAAACATTTCTCCATTAAACTGGCCCGTTATCATACTTGCAAGGTAAGTAGCAGTTCGGATAGATCCGCCTCCGTTATAACGAAGATCCAGAACGAGGTCGGTTACACCGGCAGCTTTTAGCTCTCCGAAAGCATTATTTAAGGTAGCATCATAATTGGCATAAAACCCATTATACATAAGGTAGCCTATTTTGTTAGCGCCATTTTCAACAACTTTAACACTATACACAGGATCTTCAGCATACTCAGCTTTAGAAAGACTGACAGTTTCCCCGTTTGGAACGATGTTTCCGTCTACATAATCAGCAAGATAAAGTGTATAGGCTTGCTGGGCTAAAAGGTCACTATAATTGTTTACAGTTAACTGTTCGCCATTTACGGCATAAAAGATATCACCACGCTGTATGTTTTTATTGCTTGCATCTGTACCCGGAAGGATATAGCGTACGTAACCAAAGATATTAGTCATGCCTTCATCTGCATAAACAAGGCCAAATTCAACACCGTTGCTTGTAGATACTCCTTGTAGTGTATTTTCAAGAACCCTGAAGTCAGAGAAGATTACGCTAAAACGATCGGCTTTAGATCCATCCGGATAATGCCTGTACAATAGGCTTTCAAAAAGGCTTTCCGGTGAACCATAGCCTTCTAAGAAATTATTAAGCTGTTCCTGGTTAGCAAAACGGTCATCGGCCAGGTTAGGTACATCAGCCTGCCATAAATAATAAAGGTTAAGTCCTTTCCAGATAAAATCATTTACAGGAACGGCATTATCATCCATGTCTTCACATCCCTGAAAAGCAAAAGCGGCCAAAAACAGGCACGCCAGCAAGGTTTTAATCTTTTTCATTCAGCGTTTTTTAGTTACTTTTAAAACGTAAATGTAATTATTTTTAATATGCTTGTAACAAAAATAGTTGCTAATCGTCTTCCTTTTATAAACCACTAACAAACCAAAAGGCCGATTATGAATCAGTCAGATTTCATAAAAGTCATCACTCCGTTTAAAGACCGGGTTTTCCGGTTGGCAAAAAGGTTGCTTGTAAGCACCGAGGAGGCAGAGGACGCAACGCAGGAAGTGCTGGTTAAGCTCTGGAACAACAAGGGTAAGCTGGAATCTTATTCAAGTGTTGAAGCCCTTGCCATGACCATGACAAAAAATTACTGCCTTGATCAGCTCAAATCGAAAAGAGCGACTGAAATGCGCATAGTACATAATAACTATAGCGACAGGCAGGCAGGGCTACAACAACAGGCGGAAGACCGTGACAGCTGGAGCTGGGTAGAAAAAATTATGGAAACATTACCCGAACAGCAAAAAATGATTTTGCAGATGAGGGATATAGAACAATATGAATTTGAAGAGATTGCCAAAATAATGGATATGAACGAGACCGCCGTAAGGGTGGCACTATCGAGAGCAAGGAAAACATTAAGGGAACAACTCGCAAAAACACACAGCTATGGAATTAAGAGTAATTGAAAAACTACTGGAGAAATATTTTAACGCAGAGACTACTATTGCCGAAGAAAAGGATTTAAAGCTTTACTTCTCTTCGCCGGATGTGGCGCCGCATCTGGAACAATACAGGCCTTTGTTTGGATATTTTTCGCAGCAGGAAGAACAAAAGTTTGATAAAACCTTACCATTAAAAACTAAAAGGCATTATGGCCGATGGATGTCGGTGGCAGCAAGCGTTGTTCTTCTGGGAGGATTGTTAACCTTCTATAATACCCAACCAACTGAGGAAGATCTTGGTACTTATGACGATCCCGAAGTAGCTTTCAGGGAGACCCAAAAAGCACTGCAGATGCTTTCTACGAATGTAAATATCGGTATGGGGAGTGTACATCAGGTAGGTAAAGAATATGAAAAAACTACCAAAGAAATCATCAAAGAAAAACGTAAAGAACATCACGTAGAACAAAAATCTAAAGAATAACATCATGAAAAAGTTTATAGTAACCTTAGTACTGGCAGCAATGCCGTTTGTAACTTTTGCACAAACAAATGCTTTCTCTAAATTCGATAATGTAGAGGGCATAGCAAATATTACTTTGAATAAAGAATTGTTTGAATTAGTTTCGAGTATTGATAGCTCGTCAATGGGAGAAGATGCAGGTTCGTATCTTAAAACTGCTAAAGGAATTGATCGTTTAAAAGTCCTTACGACTACTGAAAAGAAATATAAGAAACAGTTGCGCGAAGCAGTTTCCGATCACCTTAAAGCCAATTCGCTTCAGGAATTAATGTCTATTGCCGAAGGCGGATCTAAAGTTAAGATATATGTAAAACAGGGCAGTGCCGAGAATATTATTACCGAGGGGCTTGTGTTTGTTGAGAATGGCGACAAAAAAGATGAAACCGTTCTTATATCTTTTACCGGTAAAATAGACCTTAATGATATTAAAGATTTTAAGGGACTGAAAGGCTGCAAAGGCAGTAAAGGCGAAAAAGGAGCCAAGTAAGACCCCAAATACCAAAAACAACAGCAAACGAAAATAAAGAGATCACAATGAGAAAGTTTATAATCACAATGTTACTGGCGGTTTTGCCTTCTATCCTTCTTGCTCAAACCACTTCAGCGTTTGACAAGTTTGAAAAAGATGGTGTAGATGCGGTAATAGTGAATAAGAAAATGTTTGAACTTATGGGTAACGTTAAAATGGACCCTAAGGACAAATCAGCACAGCAATATCTTAACCTTATCAAGAAGCTTGATAACCTTAAAGTATTCTCTACGACCAATGCAAAGATCGTGTCTGAGATGAAAGGTACGGTAGACGGTTACCTTAAAAAGTACCCGCTTGAAGAGCTGATGCGTATGAATGAAGGGACCAGAACGGTTAAGATCTATGTAAAATCGGGTGCTACTTCTTCTCAGGTTAAAGAGTTGCTAATGTTTATGGAAGGCGGTAATGCTAAAGAGAGTACTGTACTAATGTCGCTTACAGGTAACTTTGATCTTAGTGAGATATCATTCCTGACGGATTATATGCAGCTTCCCGGTGGACCATCACTTAAAAAAGCGTCTAAAAAATAAAGAGTATGAAACGTTATTTTTATATCTCAGTACTTATGATGCTTGTGTTGGCATCATGCGATCAGAAACCTACGTTACAGAAGTATTTTGTAAAAAAGTCTGAAGAGAAAAACTTCTCAACGATAGACATTGGTAAAAGCATCATTAAAACCGATAAGCTTAAGCTTTCAGAAGATGAGCAAAAAGCCCTGGAGTCTGTCGATAAGCTAAATGTGTTGATTTTTAAATCTACAGACAATAATGCTAAAACGTATGATGCCGAAAAAGCGAATATTAAAAATGTACTGAAAGAAGATCACTATGATGAGCTTATGAAAATGAGTCTTGGCGGTGGAGGTATTTCAGTAAACACTAAAGGCGAGGGCGAGCATATAGAAGAGTTTGTAGTATTCCTGCACAACAAGGATACCGGAATGGGTGTGCTAAGGGTTTTGGGTGATGATATGACCCCAAACAATGTAATGACCATTGTCGGAATTCTTCAAAAAGGGGGGATAGACAGCGGAAAACTCAAGCCTTTTATGGATATAATGAAAAAGAAATAATTAAATTGAGATTAGTTAGATGAAAAATCCCCTTCAGGAAACTGGAGGGGATTTTTTTATTAAAATTTGATACTTTTCATATGGAATTGGATATTATATTATTGTAAAACAAATTAAATAATCTTTTGGTAACAATCGCAGTAATACTGTTACTTTACTGAGAATAGTTTTGTAATTTGGCTATAATGGGTGTGTTATAATGCGATTGTTGAAATATCAGCCTTAAACCATTAGTGAATAAAACCTAACTTGCTCATAACTAATGTTTTTTTTGTCAAAATAATGTGTACCTTTGCCGCTTCAAAAAAAATATATAATGCAGTCAATTAGAAACATTGCGATCATTGCCCACGTTGACCACGGTAAAACAACATTGGTTGACAAAATCATGTACCATTGCCAACTGTTCCGTGAGAACGAAAACACAGGCGATCTTATCCTGGATAACAACGACCTTGAGCGTGAAAGAGGTATTACTATTACTTCTAAAAACGTTTCGGTTACTTACAAAGGAACTAAAATCAACATTATCGATACTCCGGGCCACGCCGACTTTGGTGGCGAGGTAGAGCGTGTACTTAACATGGCAGACGGTGTATTACTACTTGTTGACGCCTTTGAAGGACCAATGCCGCAAACACGTTTCGTACTTCAGAAAGCTATCGACCTTGGCCTTAAGCCATGTGTGGTTATCAATAAGGTAGATAAAGAAAACTGTACTCCTGAAGAAGTTCATGAGAAAGTATTCGACCTTATGTTTGAACTTGGTGCTGAAGAATGGCAGCTTGACTTTCCGTCAGTTTATGGTTCAGCTAAAAACAACTGGATGAGTACTGACTGGAAAAACCAGACTGAAAACATTGAGCCACTTCTTGATATGGTACTTGAGCACATCCCTGCTCCTAAAGTATCTGAGGGTACGCCTCAAATGCTTATCACTTCTCTTGACTTCTCTAGCTTTACAGGTCGTATCGCTATCGGACGTCTTCAAAGAGGTGTATTAAAAGAAGGTATGAACATTTCGCTTGTTAAGCGTGATGGTAAGATCATAAAATCAAAAATTAAAGAACTTCACACTTTCGAAGGTCTTGGACGTCGTAAAGTAGAAGAAGTAACTGCTGGTGACATCTGTGCTATCGTAGGTCTTGAAGGATTCGAAATTGGTGATACTGTTGCTGATTTTGAAAATCCGGAAGCTCTTGAGTCTATCGCTATCGATGAGCCTACAATGAGTATGCTTTTCACTATCAACGACTCTCCTTTCTTTGGTAAAGAAGGTAAATTCGTTACTTCACGTCACATTAAAGACAGGTTAACCAAAGAGCTTGAGAAAAACCTTGCGCTTCGTGTTAATGAGACTGACAGTGCTGATAAATTCATGGTATTTGGCCGTGGTGTACTTCACTTATCAGTTCTTATCGAAACAATGAGAAGAGAAGGATACGAGCTTCAGATCGGTCAGCCACAGGTAATCATCAAAGAAATCGATGGTGTTAAATGTGAGCCTGTCGAAGAACTTACAATCGACCTACCTGAAAACCTTTCAGGACGTGCAGTAGAATTTGTTACTATGCGTAAAGGTGAAATGCTAAGTATGGAGCCTAAAGGTGAGCGTATGATCGTTAAGTTCAATATCCCGTCAAGAGGTATCATCGGATTAAGAAACCAGTTGCTTACTGCTACTGCAGGTGAGGCTATCATGGCACACCGTTTCCTTGAGTACCAACCGTTTAAAGGAGAAATACCTGGACGTTTGAGCGGATCGCTTATCTCTATGGAGAATGGTAAAGCTATTCCTTACTCAATTGACAAACTTCAGGATCGTGGTAAATTCTTCGTTGATCCTAACGAGGATATCTACGAAGGTCAGGTAATCGGTGAGAACTCTCGTGGTGATGATATGGTTGTTAACGTAACCAAAACTAAAAAACTTACTAACGTTCGTTCGTCTGGTGCTGATGATAAAGCAAGGATTATCCCTGCTATCAAATTCTCTCTTGAGGAGGCATTGGAGTACATCCAGAAAGATGAATACGTAGAGGTAACTCCTAAGAGCCTTCGTCTTCGTAAGATCTATCTTAACGAGAACGACAGAAAGCGTTTTAAAATAGCTTAATTAAGTTTACGGTTAACAGTCTTAAGTTAACAGTACTTTCTAAATACAGAAATCCCCGCAATTGCGGGGATTTTTATTTTAATTGTCTCGTCCTGAAAAAAGTTGACTAATAAATGTCAATATTATGAAAAATCAGGATTTAAAGGGGACCGGTTTATCCCCGA